>JBBSEE010000877.1:0-1412 GCA_038239995.1 Chloroflexia bacterium
ACCGCCGACTTCAACCGCGACGGCAAGCTCGATGTTGCTACCATCAATGGCAGCGGTGCCCCCAGTGCGGAGATCCTGCTGGGCGATGGCGCGGGCGGGTTCAGCGAGGTGGGCACCGCTTTCCCCTATCCCCAATCCCAAGTCATCGCTAGTGCCGACCTCAACCGTGATGGCAAGCCCGACCTGATTGCCGCCTCCGCCCACTTCAGCAATGTGTCGGTGATGCTGGGCAATGGCGACGGCAGCTTCGGCTCTTATACCGTCTTCTATGTCGGTTCGGCCCCCGCCGCTCTGATTGTCGCCGACCTCAACCACGACGGCAAGCTCGATGTCGCCACCGCCAATTACCTCGGCGCGTCGGTGTCGGTGATGCTCGGCAATGGTGACGGCACCTTCCAAGCGGTGAGCAACTACCCCGCCGCGATGAACCCGCAAGGGATCGAGGTGAGCGACTTCAACCTTGACGGCAACCTCGACCTCACCACCGCCAATTATGGGGCGAACAACGTCTCGGTACTGCTGGGCGACGGCAACGGCAGCTTTGGCCCGCCGCAGACCTTCGCGGTCAATGCCGCCCCCGGCTCGTTGGTGGCCGCCGACCTGAATGGTGATGGCAAGCCCGACCTCGCGGTTAGCCAACGCTTCGCTAGCCTCATCTCGGTGCTGCTCAACACCTGCACTGAAGGCACTCCCACCCCCACCCCAACCGGCACACCCCCCACGCTCACCAGCACACCTACCCCCACCCCGACCAGTAACCTGCCCACCAATACCCCGACTTGGACACCCACTTACACTCCCACCCCGCAGCATTGTGGCTCATTGACCGTGCGTGACAATCTCTGCTCCACCCCCACCCCCACCGCGACATGGACACCCACTCCGCCGATGTGGACACCAACCCCCACGAATACGCCTACTGGCCCCACCAACACCCCGACTACCACGCCTACCGATTGCTCCAACCCCTTCGTGGACATCAATGGCAACACGTTCTATGCGGCCATCCACTACCTCTACTGTCGCGGGGTGGTCAATGGGGTGGACGGCACTCACTTCGCGCCCACCAGTACCTCGACGCGCGGCCAGTTCGCCAAAGTGGTCGCCCTCGGCTTCGCCCTCCCGTCTTACACCCCCAGCGTACCCGACTTCTCCGATGTGCCACCCAGCTATTTCGCCTACAGCTACATCGAAAGCGGCTACCATGCCGGTGTCCTCGGTGGCTTCACTCAAGTGCAGTGCCAAGCGGCAGGCCTGCAATACCCTTGCTACCAGCCCAATCTCGCCATCACGCGCGGGCAAGTCACCAAGCTGGTGGTCAGCGCGGCCCACTATCCGCTCATCACGCCGGTTGGCGGAGGGCAGACCTACTCGGACGTGCCACCCTCGAACGTGTTTTACCTCTACGTGGA
>JBBSEE010000878.1:0-1408 GCA_038239995.1 Chloroflexia bacterium
CGTGGCGTGGGATTACTGGGCCAGCGTGAACATCTATCACCTCGCCTGCTTGCACATCCTCAGCGGGGTGGGCAACAATCAGTTCAACCCCAACGGCAACGCCAGCCGCGTGCAGTTCGCCAAGATGATTAGCCTCGCGCTCGGCTGGCAATTGATTACTCCGGCCAACCCCACCTTCAGTGATGTGCCCACCAGCAACCCGCTCTATGCCTATGTGGAGACCGCTGCCGCGCATGGGGCCATCAGCGGGGCGAACCCCGCCACCTGCACCGCGCGGGGCCTCGCCAACCCCTGCTTCCTGCCTAATGACCCCATCAGCCGAGTACAGACCGCCGCCATCATCGTCCGCGCCTACGGCTGGGCGATTGACACATCGGGCGGGCCACACTTCGACGATGTGCCCGCCAACGCCTTCGGCTATGCCGCGGTAGAGACCTGCTACCATCGCGGGGTGGTCAGCGGGGTGGGCAACCGCCTATTCGCCCCCAACACCAACGTCACCCGCGCCCAACTGTCACGGATGCTCTACCTCGCGGTGCGGCAGTAATCCCCACCATTTTGCCCCCATTCAATCCGCCGCCTCGATGTTACACGTATATCTAATGCGACAGACCTTGACTCCAACGTGCTATCCCTGTATAATCGTTGGTACAACGCAAGGCGGTCTTGAGCGGATGATAGAACTGGTCCAGAAGGCACTTGACTATATAGCGGCCAACCCGGAGCGATTTTGGCAGGCAGTGGAGATACATATCCTTGTCAGCCTAATTGCTCTGGTGGCCGCTATTTTGTTGTGCGTGCCACTCGGCGTTTGGACCAGCCGTCACCCTCGCCCCGCGCGGGTGATTATCAATGTCCTCGGCGTTGCCAGAGTAATACCCAGCATCGCGGTGCTGTTCTTGCTCTACCCTATCATCAGCGATGGTCTCACCCTCGCGCTGATTGCCCTGATACTGCTGGCTGGCCCCCCCATCCTCATCAACACCGATGCGGGGATGCGCGGGCTGGACGCAGCGGTCTTGGAGGCGGCGCGGGGGATGGGGATGTCGCGGGGGCAGGTGCTACGCAGGGTGGAGTTGCCCCTTGCCTTGCCGGTGATTGTGGCTGGCATTCGCACTGCGGCCATCGAGGTGATTGCCAGTGCCACCGTCGCCTACCTGATAGGGATGGGCGGGCTGGGCTACTTCATCTTCGCCGGTCTGCCGCTCAGTCGGTACGACCTGCTGCTGGTGGGGGCGGTGCCGGTCGCCCTGATTGCCCTAACCGCTGAACTGTCGCTAGGTGCGGTGCAGCGGTCGCTTACTCACCAATAGTGTTCCACATCGGAACAGGGAGGAAAGTGCTGTGAAGAAGAAACTAAGTGCGCTATTTATTGTGGTCGTGACTCTGACCCTAACGGGTTGCGACA
>JBBSEE010000879.1:0-1407 GCA_038239995.1 Chloroflexia bacterium
AGCGACGACTGGCGGCGGCTGGCTTACGTGCGGCTGGATGGCGAGGCCAGCCTGCTGGCGGCGGGTGGCGACGAACACGCGCGGGCAATCACCCTGCTGCGCGACAAGTATTCCCAATATCGGGCGATGGCGATTGAGCAGCAGCCGCTCATCCGCATCGTGGTGGCAGGGACGACCATGTGGCAAGCTGATAGCGATATGTCGCTGGATGAGCTGGTCCGCCCCAGCCTAGCATGGCCCGCGCTGGTACAGGGGCGACGCTCGGTGCGCCAGTATCAACCCCGCGCGGTGGGGCGAACGGTAATCGAGCAGCTACTGGATGCGGGTGGCTGGGCACCATCACCACATGGGCGGCAACCATGGAGGTTCGTGGTGATTACGCGGCAGGAGGCCAAGGAGCAGCTAGCCGCGGCGATGGCTGCGGAGTGGCAGCGCAACCTAGAGATGGATGGGCAGGACGCGGCCACCGTGCGTATCCGCCTCGCTAAGTCCCGCGCCCGCATTACCGCTGCGCCAGTGATAATCATCCCTTGCCTCTACCTCGCGGAACTGGATGTCTACCCCGACGCGGCGCGGCAGGCGGCGGAGACCATGATGGCGGTGCAGAGCCTCGGCGCGGCGGCTCAGAACATCCTGCTCGCCGCCTACGCGCTGGGGCTAGACGGCGGCTGGGTTTGCGCCCCCCTGTTCTGCCCCGATGTGGTGGTCGCCGCGCTGGGCCTCGCCCCCGACTGGATACCACAGGCGTTGCTGACCATTGGCTACGCCGCCGCCGACCCCCACCGTCGCCCCCGCAAATCGCTCGGCGAACTGGCAGTCTGGTATGAATAATAAGGTTGCCGAAAAACAGTTATATATAGTACAATGCAGTGCTAGGTAAATTGGTGGCTCTTATCGTTAACTAATGGGAGGAAAGCTAATGAAGGGACGCGCTAATCGCCGGGTAAGGGGGCTGGGCGGCCTGTTTACCCTCATCTTGATGCTGCTGCTATCGCCCACCCTACCGAGTGCGGCCCAAGCGGTGCCTGTGTTCGCGGTGGGGCAGCAGGTGGTCTCCATCAGCGATGTGAACATCCGCAGCGGGGCGCAGAAGAGCTACGCCACGGTCGGGGTGATGAAGAAGGGCCAGCCCGCCACTGTGACCAGCCAGTCCGCCAATGGCTGGTATCCGCTGAACTTTCAGGGTATCAATGGCTGGGTCAGCGGCGAATACCTCCAGTCCTATAGCGGCCCTGCGCCAGCGGCTACCCCCACCAGCATTCCGCCCAGCGGCCCTGTTCCCCCCGTTGTCAGCCCCACCTCCGCGCCCAATCCGCCCACTGGCGGCACGAATGGCAACGGCATCCCCCTGCCGATTGGCACCGCCGTGCCCACGCCCAACGAGGAGGGTGGCCCGCTCCACCCCCC
>JBBSEE010000880.1:0-1402 GCA_038239995.1 Chloroflexia bacterium
TGCGCTTCGCCCTTGCGCCCCCGCACCCTGCTCGTGATTGCGCTAAGGTTCTCAATCACGATAGTTGCCCCCGCCGCAACACTATCAACAATGCGGCGGCTGAGTACATGGTCACAATCCCGGTGGAAGCGCAGCTGCTTACCCGCCAGCTTACGAAGATGGCGACGAGCGGACTTTGTTCCTTTGGATTGCAGTTTACGTTTGATGCGGAAGTAGCGACGGTCTACCTCTTTCCAGTGGGGTGTACCGTAGAACTTGCGATTAGAGCTTACAGCGGGGTGGGTAATGCCGAGGTCTACACCGATGCTTTCGGTGCTGAATACTGGTTCAATGTCAGGGACGGTGACCACAATATGCAGATACCATTTGCCGTTTTTAGAGATGAGGTCGGCGGTGTCAGCCTCACAACCATGATACTTAGCGGCATAAGCGGGGAGCGTGAAGCGCAAGCGCAACCGCTTACCCTTGCTGCCCACCACCGAGAGGGCGACCGTATCGCTATCCCAATCCACGCTATAAGTTTTCTGATTGTAGCGCGGTGGGCAGAACTTGGCGCGTGGTTGGCTGGCTTTACGTCCGTTCTTCAAGCGGGTAAAGGCCGAGGCCAGTGCTTCGGTAGCTTTGACGCGAGCCTGAATGATGAGGTCACTGACCAAGCCACTAGCTTCAGCTTTGACCGCATAGTAAGTGGCGTGGTGCAGCCGCACGCCGTTCTTCTCGTGCTGCTGCCAGCCATGAGCCGCCACCATGTTGAAGGCAAGGGTGTACTGACTGGTGGTTTCGGTCAATACCCTACGCTGTTCCGCAGTGGTATGCAATTTCACCCGAATGGTTCAGTGCATAACGGAATTATACCATATGTAGAGAGATTTGGCAAAGCATCTATCACAGCGGGCGCAAGGGAAATGCGTCTGCTGACTGACTTAGGAGGGCGGCGTTTCCCCTCCCGCCTGAACGCGGGAGTACCCACGCCGTATTTTTCATGGATGAGGGCCATCGCTACCCAGCCGCGCATTCTCCGCCTGAGCCATCCCCTCCGCCCGCGCTATATCCCCGGCTGCCGCCTCTCGCCCCGCCCATACGCTCGAATACTGGCAGCGGGGGCAGTGCGTGACCAGCACCCTCGGCCCAAACAGGGTGAAGCTGGGGGCGGTCGCCACCTGCTCTGGGGTCGCCACCCGTAGCCGCCCCCTCCCGGTGTGGAGCAGTTCCAATCCGCACCGGCGGCAGTATCTGGTTGGCCGCATCTGCTGCTCACTCACCGCTTCGCTCCTCGCTCTCACATCCGCTAGATAGTGGGGAGATATACTCACCTCCGCTCCTCGCCACATCGCTCCGCCGCTGGGGAGATATACCCACCCCGCGCTCCTCGCCACATCCCCCGTTTGGTCGTCGCGCCACA
>JBBSEE010000881.1:0-1401 GCA_038239995.1 Chloroflexia bacterium
GCCCCTCCCACTGGGAGGGGAGTCGCGCTTCCACGCGGCAGATAGGCCCTTACCCCCGCGATGAGGGCGAGCAGCAGGCCGAGACCGCCCAGCAGGATGAGCGGCCAGTTCACCGCCCACACGAGCGCAACGTAGCCGAGCAGCCGGTCGAAGTTCCATGGCAGGCGGTGGACGGTGATGATGTGCCAGTAATACCCCCCTGCCGTCTGCCAGTTCAGCAGTAGCGAAACTGCCGCCACGATGCCCACATACAGCCCCACCACCTGCCGCCCCCGCCGCCAGTCGGCCAGCAGCAACACTAGCAGCCCCGCGCCCGCCGCCGCCACACTGGTCTGCTTGGTCAACATCGCCAGCGCGAAGCAGACTGCCGCAGCGTATATGAGGTTTGAGGTTTGAGGTTTGAGGTTTGAGTTATTGATGGAGTTGTTTGTATCCGTTTTATCGGTTTCTCCGCTGAACCTAATCCGCTGGCTGGCGGTTGACTCCCCCAACGTGGATGCAGGGCTAGCTTCTCCCACACCAAACCTCTCCCGCTGGGAGAGGCTTTCGGCGGCTCTGCCTTCTTCCGCTGCGCCGCTGAACCTCATCCGCTGGTGGGTATCCGTTTCTCCGCTGAACCTCATCCGCTGGCGGGCGGATGATTGGCCTAGCCCCTTAGCAATCAAGTACATACCTGCAAGGGCGAAGGTCATGGCTGGTACGTCGGGCTTGACGATTGCCCCCCAGAAGGCGGTCAGGGCGTTGGCGAGGAAGGCGAGGGCGGCGGCGAGGGCGGCGAGGCGACGGTGGGTGGCAAGCTGCACCAACGCGAAGATGAGCGCGGCGGCGGCGAGGGTGAAGATGATGGTGATGACCCGCCCCACCTTCAGGCTGTAGCCGCTGAAGTGGATGATAGGGAGATTGAGCAGATAGTAGACGGGCGGGTAGGGGGCGGCCACGAACCGTTGCGGCGCGGGGAAGTTGTAGATGTTCTCGCCGCGGTCCAGCAGCAGCGTCTCCGCGGCGATCATACTTTCGCTCTCGTCTAGCTGGAAGGGATAGGCGAAGATGGTGGCACTGAATTGGGCCGACTGCACCGCCCGCCAGCCCAGCAACCCGCAGATGAGCAGCGTCAGCAGCAAGGCGGCGAGGCTAATTGCCCGCCCCGCGTTCGGTTGGCGGGTGATGCTCACTTGGCTGGCTCCCATCGCGCCTCCGCTAGCATGAAGCCGAGCAGCCGGGGGTCGCTGCCACCGCTCACGAAGGTGTTGCTGGATAGCTCCACCACCGTCTCCTCCCCCACCTTACTCATCACCTCAGCAGGCACGCTAATGGTATATGTACCCCAATCCCCGCTGCTAGTAATACTGCCCACTGCCACCCCCGCCACCCGCACATTGATGACTGGGCTAGGCAAGGGAC
>JBBSEE010000882.1:0-1393 GCA_038239995.1 Chloroflexia bacterium
CGTAAGGTAGTCTTCCTCGGCGACCTTGTGGATAGAGGGCCGAACACCCCAGACGTGCTGCGGCTGGTGATGAGCATGGTGGCAAGCGGCGTGGCTCTGTGCGTGTCCGGCAACCACGAGAACAAGCTGCTCCGCAAGCTGCAAGGCCGCGATGTACAGATTACGCACGGGCTGGCCGAGACGTTGGCCCAGCTAGCCGCCCAGCCTCCCGAGTTCCGCGCCCAAGTGACCGAGTTCATTGACGCGCTGGTGGCCCACTACGTGCTAGACGACGGCAAACTGGTGGTCGCCCACGCCGGGCTGAAGCAGGAGCTACAGGGTCGCGCCTCCAACGCGGTGCGCGAGTTTGCCCTGTATGGCGAGACTACGGGCGAGACCGACGAGTATGGCCTGCCGGTGCGCTACAACTGGGCAGCGGAGTATCGGGGCAAGGCGATGGTGATATACGGTCACACCCCCGTACCCGAACCGGAGTGGCTGAACAATACCATCTGCGTGGATACAGGCTGCGTGTTCGGCGGCAAGTTGACCGCGTTGCGCTACCCAGAGCGGGAACTGGTCAGCGTGCCCGCGGCGGCGGTATACTACGAACCGGCCCGCCCCTTCCTGCCTGCCGATAGTCAACCGCCCCCGCAAACCGCCCAGCAGCAACACGACGATGTGCTGGATATTGACGATGTGCGCGGCAAGCGGTACATCACCACGCGGCTACAGCGCAGCGTGCTAGTGCGCGAGGAGAATGCGATCGCCGCTTTGGAGGTGATTAGCCGCTTCGCGGTCAATCACCGCTGGCTGATTTACCTGCCACCCACCATGTCGCCAGCGGAGACCACCAGCCAGCCGGGGTTGCTGGAACACCCCGCCGAGGCGTTCGCTTACTATCGGCACCAAGGGGTGGCGCAAGTGGTGTGCGAGCAGAAGCACATGGGCAGCCGCGCCGTGGTCATCATCTGCCGCGACGAGGATGCAGCGCGGCGACACTTCGGGGTAGTCGGTGAGGGGATAGGCATGGTCTACACCCGCACCGGGAGACCATTCTTCAACGATGCGACGATGCAGGCCGAGTTCCTCGCGCGAGTGCAGGCCGCGCTGGGGGCAACCGATTTCTGGGCCAAGTTCGACACCGATTGGGCCGCACTGGACTGCGAGTTGATGCCATGGTCAGTTAAGGCCCAAGAACTGTTGCGCTACCAGTATGCGGCTACCGGCGCGGCGGCGCAGGCCGCGCTGCCCGATGCGCTCACCACCTTGCAGCAAGCGGACGCGCGGGGGTTGGAGGTCGCTGCCCTGCTGCACCGTTACAGCGAACGCGCCATCGCCGTGCAGCAGTATGTGACTGCCTATCGTCACTACTGTTGGGCGGTCAACACGCTCGACGACCTCAAGCTCGCCC
>JBBSEE010000883.1:0-1385 GCA_038239995.1 Chloroflexia bacterium
AACGATGGGGCTTCGCGCTACGGCTGGGAACAGATTTTCGCCTCTGGCCGCATCACCTACACGCAGCAGGTGAGCAGCCAGCTAACCCAAGAGTTTGCCGCCGACCACCTAGAGCTAGTCAACTTCAACCTGCGGGCGTGGCACCTGCCCGCTAACCTGCAAACCGCGCTGGACCAGAAGATTGCCGCCCAGCAGCAGGCCGAGCAGCAGAAGTATCAGCTAGATCAAGCCAAGATTAAGGCGGAGCAGGACCAAGTGCAGGCCGAAGGGCAGGCCAATGCGGTCAAGGCCAAGGCGGATGGTGATGCCTACGCCACCGAGAAGTCTGCCGAGGCGACTGCGAAGGCGAACCAGACCATTGCCGCCTCGCTAACCGTGCCAGTGCTGCAATACTTGCAATTTACCCGCTGGGATGGGCGGCTGCCCATGTTCGGCGGCACTGGCGGCAGTAACTTCCTGTTCAACGTCAACCCCAACGATGTGAACGGCGGGGGGGCTAGCCCGACCCCGACAAGGTAAAACCTAACCACATAATTGCCGACTGATGTAGGGGCGGGCGGCGGCCCGCCCTTGCTGATTTAACCCACTATCTTTGCAGATTGAGGGATGAAGAGTTAAGTGAGCATGACGTAGGGGCGAATCGCATCCGCCCTGCCCAAGTGCAGCAATGCTCATTGGAACTACTGCAAAGGTAGTGTTAACCTTTATCCCCGTCTTGTTGTATAATAGGGGTAAGACAAATCCAGCGCAGGAGTGGTAGATGACTGAGGGCGGCAAGGGTAAGGGTGGTCGGCGCAAGCGGCGCAGCAAAGGGCAAGTCGCCGCCAGCTTGGGTGGCACATCGTTCACCGGCCCGCCCGCATACACGGTCATCGAGTTTAATACGGCCTACTTCCAAAGTGGTGAGTATCAATCGTTTGAGGACAACCTGCGCCGCGAATGTCAAACGCGAGGTATCGTGGTGCAGCGTATCGAGCGGGTAATGGGTATTTGGCAGGGAGAGCTTGAACCGTCAGCCGCAGTGATGCTTTCTGGCAAAGAAGATGATATTGTTGAGGTGGCGAAGCATTTGGGTAGCCAATACAAGCAACACGGAATGATGGTCATCATCCCAGACCCTACTGCTAACCAATTTGTCTATACCATTCATGGATTGAAACCAGAGGAAGTAGAGCAGGCAATAAGTGCAATGCAGATGTTTGGGATAGATGGCGGGCGTTATATGGGTGATGTGTTGGAAATAGCTGATAAAGATGATATGTGGTATGAAGCGGTCATTGCCGTAGCGCGGCGGCTGGGCAAGCAAGTGACCCTGACTACCGCCCGCATCACTATATTGGCGGGAGCCGCGCCGGGAGAGGCGGAAGATAAGGATTATCGGTGGG
>JBBSEE010000884.1:0-1384 GCA_038239995.1 Chloroflexia bacterium
GATTGTGGTGCTGGGCACAATTTGGACCTTCAACAACTTCAATGTCATCTACCTCGGCGACAAGGTGGGCAAGACCAACATCCTTGTCACCGCCCTGTACCGTATCTTTGGCGACTTGCGTAACTATCACCTCGCTGCCGCCTTCTCCCTCGTCATCTTTGTGTTGCTGATGATCTTCGCCATCGGCTGGATTCGCCTCAACGGTGGGCTGAAAGGAGTGTACGAAAGTTGATTAATCAGAACGCCAACCAGATGCAGAGTACCCTCAACCCCACTGCCACCCCGACCAAGACCGACACGCGGGCGGGTTCGCGCTTCACGCGGCGGACGCGGGGGGATAGCCCGCTGAAGCGGTTGCTCATCCATGCGGCCTTGATTGCCTACTGCATCATCACCATCTACCCCATCTCGCGGGTGATTGGGGTATCGTTGCGCCCCGGCGACAAGCTGCTCACCAGCGACCTCAGCCCCATCCCGGCGGACGCTTCGTTGAGCAGCTACGACACGGTGCTGAACCATCGCCCCTTCTATGAGTGGATATTCAATAGCCTGCTCATCACCCTCACCGTGATGGTGATTGGGGTGGTGCTGGCGGCGACCTCGGCCTACGCCTTCAGCCGCTTCCGCTTCGTGGGGCGGGGGCCGGGCCTCGTGTTCCTGCTTGCCAACCAGATGATACCCGCCACCATGCTGGTGCTGCCCATCTTCCTGATGCTCTCCCGCCTCGGCCTCACCCAACAATACACCGGCATCATCTTCGCCTACTCGGTCAGCGCGGTGCCGTTCAGCGTCTGGATACTGAAAGGCTACTACGATACTATTCCTAAAGATTTGGAGGAGGCGGCGCAGGTGGATGGCGCGACCCAATTGGGGGCGTTCTGGCGGGTGATTGTGCCGCTCTCCACCCCCGCGCTGGCGATTGCCGCCCTGTTCAACTTCACCCAAGCGTGGAACGAGTACCTGCTTGCCAGCCTCATCTTCAACCACAACGACCGTATCACCAATCAGCAAATCTCCACGTGGCCGGTGGGCCTGAACACGATGCTGGGCCAGTTCACTAGCGAGTGGGGCAACTTCGCCGCCGCCTCGGTGATGGTCTCCATCCCAGTGATGGTGCTGTTCCTCTACAGTTCCAAGTGGCTGATTGGCGGCCTCACTCTCGGTGGGGTGAAGGGATGAGCCGATTTTGGATTTTAGATTTTGGATTGGGGATTACGCAGGTGGTGAGATGAATGGGCGATGGGTCGCCCCGTACCCACCCAGTGTGGTAATGACACACAAGGAGATGCGCCTCGGCTGATGGTCGGGGCGCGTCTGTTTATGGCAATTGGTGCGTGACACGTGGGCGAGTGCAACCCGCCCTTACGTCACCAACAATCCAAAA
>JBBSEE010000885.1:0-1383 GCA_038239995.1 Chloroflexia bacterium
AACCTCAAACCTCCGATAAGGATGAGGCGTGGGAGGAACTGACCGGCGCGGTCGAGGCCAGCAGAGCCGAACCGCCGAAGCGCGGGCGACCGCGCAAGGTCGAGCCTATTGCGCCCTTGCCCCCGCCGCCACCCAATCAGCAGCCAGAGCAAGAGCCGCCAGCAGACAAGCCGCGCACCAAGCGGGAGAAGGAAGAGGATGCGGGGCAACTGAGCTTCTTCTGATCGTAGAAGGTAGAATCTAGAGTCTAGAATCAGCGATGAGTGAATGTAGGGGCGGGTGGCCTTCGCCTCGCGTACCGCGCATTGCGGTGGGGGACGGCCCGCCAGCGGGTTAGGTTCAGGGGAGCAGCGGAGAAAACCGGATGGAAGACAACATCGAACCAAATGAACTGCCCGACACGGGCGACGAAGCAGTATCTGCCCCTACCCTGCCCCCGCCCGACCGCGGGGAGCTAATCATCCTGCTGGCGGCGGCGATTAGCATCGAGGTGTTTGCGCTGCTGACCCTCGCGTATCAGGTGGCAGGTTGGGACAAGGTGAGCGGCTGGGGCTGGCTGGGGGCATTGGTGCAGGCGGGGCTGCTGCTCGGCCTCGCGCTGGTCACACCGCTGCTGGGGCGCGAGTTGTGGGCGAAGCTGAACCAAGCGGTTGCCGATGAATCCACATCTAATCCTCTCTCCACAACAGAGGAATAATATAAGCGACAAGGACGAGGTGTAATTTGACAAACAACCAATTGAATACCGCTAGCGGTGACAAGCTGCGGGTTATCTTCCTCGGCGGGCTGGGCGAGGTGGGCAAGAACGTGGCCGCGCTGGAGTATGGCAATGACATCATCCTGATTGACTGCGGCATCGGCTTCCCCACCAACGAGATGATGGGGGTGGACATGGTGCTGCCCGACATCACCTACCTCATCGAGCGCAAGGATAAGATACGTGGCATTTTCATCACGCACGGGCACGAGGACCACGTGGGGTCGCTTCCTTATCTGTGGCCGCAGATACCCGCCCCTATCTACGCCACCCGCATGGCGATTGGCATCATCTCCGCCAAGCTGAAGGAGCATAAGCTGCTGGACAAGGTGGAGTTGCACGTGGTCGAAGCTGGCAGCCCCGCGATCAAGGCGGGCGTGTTCGCGGTGGAATACTTCCACGTGGTGCATAGCATCCCCGACTCCGCCGGACTAGGCATCCACACCCCGGTCGGCACCGTGGTGCATACGGGAGACTTCAAGTTCGACCTCACCCCTACCGACAACTGGCGGGCCGACTTCGGGCAAATTGCCCGTATCGGCAATGACGGGGTGCTGGCCTTGCTCAGTGAGTGCGTCCACGTGGAGACCGAGGGTTATACCCCATCCGAGCAGGAGGTGAAGGCC
>JBBSEE010000886.1:0-1378 GCA_038239995.1 Chloroflexia bacterium
GGCCCAGTCCCAATCGGCGTGCGCCAGACCCTGCGGGGCGGTGCGCTCCCAGAGGATGGGGTAACGCATGGTTCGCACGCCGAGGTTGGCAAACAAGTCGAGGTCGGTGATGCGTTGGGCGTGGCCGCTGCGCTCTAGTTGGTCGAAGTAGCGGTCGCCCACCCGATTAAGGGTGCATTCCGTTCCGGCCCACAGTTCCAAGCGCGGGGGAGTAAAGGATGCGGTCATTGCCCACCTCCAACCTGAGCGTCGGCTGGGCGGTGGCGATACGTTCGTAGAGGGCCAACGCCTGAGCCACTACTTGGTCCATGTTGTAATACTTATAGGTTGCCAACCGCCCCGCGAAGTGGACTCCATTGCTGGCCTCGGCCAACGCCTTGTACTGCTTGTACAATTCGTTGTTCTCGGCGCGGAGGATGGGATAGTAGGGGTCGCCCTCGGCCTGCGGATATTCGTACACCAGCGTGGTCTTGGGGTGTTCCTGCCCCGTGAGGTGCTTGAACTCGGTGACGCGGGTGTAGGCGTAATCGTTAGGATAATTCACCACCGCAACCGGCTGGTGCTGCGCGGTGTTGAGCGTCTCGAACTTGAACTCCAACGAACGATAGGGCAGCTTGCCGTAGCGATAGTTGAAGAACTCGTCAATCGGCCCCGTGTATATCATCTGGCGGTAGGGGATGACCCCATCAATCTCGCGGTAGTCGGTGTTCAGCATCACCTTGATGTTGGGGTGGGCCAGCATCCGCTCGAACATCTTGGTGTAGCCATGCAGAGGCATCGCTTGATAGGTGTCGGTGAAGTAGCGGTCGTCGCGGTTGGTGCGAACCGGCACCCGCGCCGTCACCGCCGCGTCAAGCTCGGACGGGTCCAGCCCCCACTGCTTGCGGGTGTAGTTGCGGAAGAACTTCTCGTATAGCTCACGCCCCACCTTGCTGACCACCACATCCTCGGAGGTGCGTATCTGCTCGCGCGGCTCGGCCACCGACTTGAAGAAGTCGTCAAGCTGGAAGGAGTTGAAGTTGGTGCCGTATAGCTGATTGATGGTGTCGAGGTTGATGGGCATGGGCAGCAATTGGCCGTCCACCCATACGCGCACCCGATGCTGATAAGACCGCCATGCGGTGAACTGCGACAGATAATCAAACACTGCCTTCGAGTTGGTGTGGAAGATATGCGGGCCGTACTTGTGGATAAGCAGGCCATCATCGTTGTAGTAATCGTAGGTGTTGCCCCCAATATGCGGACGAATGTCGGCCAGTAGCACCTTCATCCCCGCGTCACGGGCTAGCCGCTCGGCTAGTACACTGCCCGCAAAACCGGCCCCCACTATCAAATAGTCGAACATAAATGTTCTCCTCACGATGAAAAGTAGTTGCAC
>JBBSEE010000887.1:0-1377 GCA_038239995.1 Chloroflexia bacterium
ACAGCGGAGCGAGTTGCGTGGCGAGCGAACCGTTGACCGAACCCATGTGGGGGTCTATCAGCATCAGCGAGGTACGTCCATCACGCACTGCTTGGACAAAGCGGAGCAAAGCCATGTTGGTCTTGCCTCCTCGCTGTTGGGCGAAGCTGCCGCCGCTGAACCCTTCCTCTTCGGCTTGGTATACTGGCTGCTCACGGGTATCCCAGCCCAAGAACAGCTTGCCGGGCCGCAAGAGGCCAGCCGCCACCACATCGCGCTCGAACGTTCGCACGTCCGGCGGGGTCAGCGGTGCGGGTTCGGGGGCTGCCGCACTGCCGCTGCTAGCGGCACCCAGCGGATGCATCTCACGGACATTGAGATGGGTCACCCCCATCAACCAGTTAGATTGCGCTTCGAGCCGGGCGGTGGCCGCATCCAATTGCTCTATCGCCATCTCGTCAGGGGTGAGCCGTCCCTCTGCCATCCGCCGTCGGTTGTACATTTTGTCGATGATATAAGCATCGGTAAGCTGGGCCAGGAGCAGGGCGGTGAGACCCACCATCAAGGTCAGCTTGACCGCTGTCCACACCTTCGCGGTGGCATCGTCGTCAGCCACCTGCCGGTATATCGCCGCGATTTTCGCATCGGCCTCTGCTGCCGCGATACGGATCGTATTGTCGTCGGTAGTGAGGTGGGCCAAGAGCGCACCCACTACAGAGACCGCTACTACCGTCAACACCAATGCTGCCGCCCCCAGCATTGCTAGCTTGATAATCCTCATCTGGCTGCCACCCTCCGCCGCTGCGTGTAGCTGTCTACAGGCACTAGCCCATCCTCACGGGAGTGGGCGGATACACGCACGTCCTTAATCTCGTATTTAGTCGAACCCACCCCGCCCACCCTCTGAACGATGCGTTGTAGGCCGGTGTCTTCCGGCAGATTGATGCGGCGGCCCGCCCCCAACCGCTCTGCGACGAAGGAGCTTACATCCCATGTATCCTGATTCACTACCTCCTCCCGCCCTCCCTTCCCTGCGGTCGAGGTAATAGGCTGAGGGCGATTGGGGGTGGTCGTCGCGGGACGACTGGGCTGAAGGACAGCGCGACGCTTCACCTGCCGCTGCTTCCCGTTTGTGGTAGTGAGCCGCCGCGTTAGGTCGCGGATGGTGAAGTGCGCCACCACATTGGCGATAGCCAACGCGAGTAGAGTTATCTCAATCACGGTTGTCCTCCTGCGGGTTCGACGGCCACGCCGTATACGTTGACGGGCGGCTCAGGCATCTGCACGGTGTGCCGGGGAGCCTCGAACGGGGGCAAGGCCCACACCCCGGCCCAGTCCGTCTCGTATGCCATCCACAGGAGCCGTGCAGCGAGGGCTTGTGCCCGCCAGCCGCGCCGT
>JBBSEE010000888.1:0-1369 GCA_038239995.1 Chloroflexia bacterium
CACTCATCACTAACTCAAACCTCAAACCTCAAACCTCAAATCTTCGTCACTTCCCCCCCAGCGCGTCAATGTGGATAATCTTCCAGTCGTTGCCCATCTTTTGCAGGGCGAAGTCTAGCACCGGGGTGGGGTTCTTGCCGCGCAGGTTGAACTCGACCACTTGCTTGCCGTCAACGATGGTATCCGCTATCTTCTGGGGGTAGGTGATGAGTTCTTCTTTATCTTTCAGTCCCGCACCGAGGTCGTTAAGGTAGGTCTTCAGGCCGGAGTCGCTGGCTAGCTGCTTCTGCAGCGCGTCGTCGAGGTACTGATTGTATTCCGCAGGTTTGCCGCCATAATAAGAGTTGATGAAGTTGGTGACGGCCTGCTCCGGTGGGTTGCCGTTGCCGCCCAGCAGCACGAAGGCGAGGATGAGGACGGCAACGAGGGCGGTGAGCAAGGCGACCCCCAGCAGCAGCGGGCTACTGAGCAGGCCGGGGCGGGCGATGCGACTATCCGCGTCCGCCGCTGGCCCTACGAGACGGCGACGCTCGGCGGCATCCTTGGCCGCTTCGATACTGGTCACATCTTCGGGGCTGCCCGACAAGCGACCGGCCTGCTGGTCCAATATCGCCCCCTCCATTGCCAGTTGGCGGGCGAGGTTGGCGCTACGTTCACGGCGGGGGGCGGGGCTAGGGCGCGGCGTGTCGGCACGGGGCACGGCGGAGTCGTCAATGCTGGACAGGTCGTCCAGCCCGGCAAAGGAGTCGTCGTAATCGTCGGGCAAGGCGGGGGCAACCGGGGCCGCCGCGACGGGGCTGGCATCGTCTTCACCGATTTCGAGGAAGCCCTGACGCGAACTGGCCGGGGTCTGGGCGGCATTGTTGCGGCGGGCCTCGGCAAGGCGGCGTAGGGCCTCTACATCGAGGTCGGGTTCCACTTGGGTGGGGCGGGTTTCGCGGTTAGCGGCAGCGGGCGGGGTGAAGAATGCGTCTGGCACGGCCACGCTTGGTCGGCTGGGGGCAACGGGCGGGGTGAAGAATGCGTCCGGCTCGGCCACTTGGCTGGTTGGGGCGACGGGGGTGAACAGAGGGTCGGGGCGTGGAGCAGGCGAGGATGGGCTGGGCGGATAGTTGGCGGGGCGCAGCGACTCCGGCAGGGTGGAGGTAGCAGAGGGCGCGGAAGGCGCATCACTCGCTGGTGTCGGCATCCCGCTAGTCTTGCGGCGACGAGCCTCGGCCCAGCGCAACCCGGCCTCCGCCTGCGGGTTGTGGGGGTTAATCGCCAACACCTGCTGGAAGTTCCGCATCGCCTCGTCGGGGGTTTCCGCCACGGCGGCCAGCCAGAGCCAGCCCTGTTCGTTGCGGGGGTCGCGGGCGACCACATCGCG
>JBBSEE010000889.1:0-1368 GCA_038239995.1 Chloroflexia bacterium
ATCCTCCAGCCAATCACCGTGCAGCGGCAGGCGGACGGTAGCTTCCGCATCATCACCGGCGAACGGCGGTGGCGGGCGGCGCGGGCGTTGGACATGGCCTATGTTCCCGCGATTGTGGTGGATTTGACCGACACCGAGGCGCGGCTGGACCGCGTGGTGGAGAATCGCCAGCGGCGCGGCCTGCGCGACTACGAGATGGCAACCGCCCTGCGCGAAATCAAGCGTGACCTATCTAACGACAACCCGGCGATGACCAGCAACGAGCTTGACGAACTGGCGGGCAAGCAACTGGGGATGAGCGGGCGGTCAGTCCGCAACTACCTAGCGATGCTCAACGTGCCGGAGCAGATCCGCGAAGAACTGGGCGAGGACTTCAGCGAACTGGCGACGCGCGGCATATCGCTGCTGCGCGACCATCCAGAGAAGCGTGACGCATTGGTGAAGGCGATCAAGAAGTATGGCCTCAGCGGGCGACAAGCGGTGGAGCTAGCGCGGTTGCTCAATGACCGCCCCGGCATCGGCATCGGCGAGGCGATTGCGCGGGTGCGCGGCGAACCTAACCAACCCGCTGCCAGCACGCGACGTATCTACCTCGACTTCGCCACCCGCGTCAGCCAAGCCGCCCGCATCGTCGAAGAGGGCAGCCTCGGCCAAGTCAGCGAACAGGAACGCACCGACTTGCTCCGCCTGCTCCAGCCCCTCGTCGAACTGCATGATGCGCTAAGGGCAGATAAAAGATTAAAGATTAAAGATTAAAGATGATGTTGGCAAGCGTACTGGTTATGAGTACGGTTGGGACATTCGTTCAACTGTACTGGTAACAAGTACGGTTGGCTGATATAAGGGCGGCGACGATTCGCCCCATCACACAAGGGGAGCAGCGTGGACGAACAAGATTGGGTCGAGGGTGACGCGCCGATACCGGCAATCGTGCCCCACCGCGAACGGGTGGTGGACTTCTACGGCGACCCCGTGCCGGTGGCGCAGGCCGAAGGGGACAAGCTCTACGTTCCGCTCCGCCCACTCACCCGCTTCCTCGGCATCTCCTTCGGTTCGCAGCGTGACCGCATCTTGCGCGACGAAGTGCTGAAGTCGAAGCTGCGACAAGTGCAGATGAAGGGGGCGGACGGGCGCGAACGGCAGCAACTCTGCCTCCCGCTGGAGATGGTGCCTGGCTGGCTGTTCGGCATCAGCACCGCGCGGGTGCGCCCCGAACTGAAGGCTCGCCTCGACCTCTATCGCGCCGACTGTTATGACGTGCTGTGGAGTGCGTTCAAGGCCGACATCCTACCCGCTGTCGCTCCCCCCTCAGCCAGCGGCCTGAGCAACGCGGAGCTAACTTTGGAGATGATTACCGCGATGCAGCAC
>JBBSEE010000890.1:0-1364 GCA_038239995.1 Chloroflexia bacterium
CACCCAGCCGCGTTCGGCGGGCGGCTTGGGGCGGTTGTTGCCCCGCGCCTTGCCGTCATCTTCCACCCAGCGGGCCACCACGTAACGGTTGGTGTTGGGGGTTCGCAACTCGCGGCGGTACGCGCTGGTCGGCCATGGCAGGGTGAAGCACTGCCGCTCAATCGCGGTTACTTCCTCAATATCGTCGTAATCCATTGGCTCGATGGTGTATGGCAATTTCGCTCACCTCGCTGTCCACGTTGACCGCTGGGGTATGGTAGGATACCAATTAGAGGGCCGGTTCGTCCACTTCTTCATCCACCGCGTTGACCAGCGGGTTGCTGTTGTTGCCCACCACGGCGGTGGCGCGACCATTGCTGCGGGCCACATCCGGCGGGGGGACAAGGCCAGCGGTGCGGCTGCGGGCATTGCGCTCTAGGCGGCTGGTGTGCTGCACATCGGTGGTGGCGCGTCCGCAATAGGGGCAGGCTTGCCAGCGCAGGTTGATGGCCCGATGGCAGGAGTCGCACTCGCGGCGCAGGCGGGTGCGGCACTGCGGGCAGTACATGAAGTCGCCCATCACCTTGTGGCGGCAGGTAGGGCAGAACTCGCTCTCCTCGATGTCCTGCAACAGGTACTCCTCCTCCAGCGAACGCTCATAGGCCTCGGCCAGCGTCTCGCGGGGGCGAAGGATGAGGTAGAGCGGCCAGCCGATGAAAGGCGGTATCGCCAGCAGCATCGAAGCCCCAATCGCAATCACGTCGCGGGTGCGCGAGGTGATATCGCGGAAGGTCCACACGATCAGGCTGAACCACGCGGCCACGAGGTACGCGCCCAACACCGCGAGGATGATAGAGATGACCTGTAGCCAGTCAATCCCGCCCCCACCGCTCGATGTGGTGTTGGTGGCGGTGACGGCAGATGAGGCTTGCAGCAAGACGGCGATATAGTTCAAATCAAGCTACTCCTTATCAGAAATCGGTAGGGCGACGTTGGCTGGATAGCTCATCGGGCATCCCCTTGCTGATAGGGTCAGGTGCGCGAGTCTCGTCGTCCATCTCGAAGTCGCCTAGCTCCTCCGGGGTCCATGCGTAACGTATCTCCCCCTCGGCATCGGTAATTGGCGGGCGGGAGAAGGCCTTGCGCTTCATCATCGTCTGGTAGTGGTAGCAGCCCTGCCAGTCGGACGCGGAGAAGCAGACCGATGGCGGGGCGAGGTCGTCGGGGTCATCGTCGCGCTCATAAGGTATCGCCCCGCAAATACGCACGCTGACCCGCTCCCCATGCACCGTAGTGCGGGTGGCGACCCCGACAAATGGACAACCCATGGTCCGTTCCCCCTTCCAGTGCAAAACGGTCACGGTGAGATAAAAGATTAAAGATTA
>JBBSEE010000891.1:0-1357 GCA_038239995.1 Chloroflexia bacterium
AATGCTACTTTCTCCTTTGGGGATAACCGTCGGTTTAGAACGGAATATCGTCACTCTCTTCTTCATAATCGGGCGGGGGGGCGGACTGGGGGCTGGTGCCGCCCCGTTCGCTGCCACTGCCGCGCGGGTTGCTGTATCCACCACCGTCGGACGACTGGCGGCTGTCCAGCATCATCATGTCGGTCGCCACCACATCAACGAAGGTCTTCTTCTGCCCGGTCTGGGGGTCATCATACTGCCGAATGGATACCCGACCCTCGATGTAGACTTTGCTGCCCTTGTGCAGGTACTCGTTGCAGATCTTGCCGAGGTTGCCAAAGGCGGTGATGTTGAACCAGTCGGTCTCCTCGCGGGTATCCCCTTCAGGGGTCTTCCACGAGCGCGAACAGGCGATGGTGAACTTGACTTGCTCCTGCCCACTCTGGGTGAAGCGCATCTCTGGGTCGCGGCCCAAGTTGCCTATCAACATTATCTTGTTCAAGCTACGACCAGCCATTGCGGGCCTCTCTTTCTACAGTTTCTAGTTAGGTTCTCAGTTCAAGGGTGGCAACCCGTTTACCCCGCGACCAGTAATTGGCGCAGGGATTAGGCCGCCTCTACCACATCGGGGCGGACGAGGATATGGCGCAGAATATCGTCGGAGATACGCAGGCTGCGTTCGAGTTCGCTGGCTTGGGTGGGGTCGAGCCGTAGGTTGGCAACCACATAGTAGCCGTCTTGGAAGTTTTCGATGTTGTAGGCAAGACGGCGACGGCCCCACGGTGAGGTCTGGATAATCTCCTTGACCTGACCGCCGAGGCTGGCGATGTAATTGCTGATTCGCTCAATCACTGGGGTAATCTCATCATCCGCGAGGTTGGGGCGGACGATGTACATCAGTTCGTAATCGCGCAACTGGGTTCACACCTCCTTTCTCTGGGCTTACCCCTAAGTCATGGGCGTGGATGGGGAGGGTGTGAAATCCCCCGCCTATTAGGAGCAGAAAGGTAACGCGCCGCTGAATTGCCGCGCGAGGGATATTAAGCTGGCAGCGCAGAGCAGATACCACACCCCTACGCCGCAGCGGATTATACCACATCAGGGGCGGGGTTGCAAGCGCGGACGCGGTACGCACATTGACATCCTTCCCGCCGCTGACATATAATCGGCTTGGGCTGAAAGCTACTGCATACTATAGGAGTTCCACCTCCGCCCAGCCCCACCGCAAGGGGGGAGGAAACTAGCGGGGGTTTGGGGGTAGACCCCCAACTGCTGAAGCATTGGTTGGCTAGTCGTAAGCGGTTATCGTCGCCTGCGGACGGGGCGATTAGCTTGGTGGTAGGTCAGCCGGGGGGGGGGGGGCCCCCCCCCCCCCCCC
>JBBSEE010000892.1:0-1354 GCA_038239995.1 Chloroflexia bacterium
CCAAGCTCATTATCAGGCCGCGCACAACTAGCCCAGCCGCGCCGCAATCGCCTCAGCCGCATCGGGATAGCGGTAGGCGTAGGCGCGGAGCAGGCCATAGCAGCCGGTCATCATCATTGCCCCATGCGGCACCGCAAAGTAGAGGTTCGTCCAGTTGCCCGCCATCATCGCCCGACGCGGGCCGGTGGCGGCGCATAGCGGCGGCAGTTCGCCCACTGGCGCGGGGCGGAGGCAGAGCGCACCATGCCCCTTGCTGTTGAACACCTCGGCGTTGGTGAGGCTGCCCGCTGCCAGCCTGCTGAGGTAGACCGCCAGCTTCATCCCCTCAATCTCCCCGGTATGATGCTCAAATAGCCCCAGAATGTGACCTTCGCTCATCATAAAAGCGAGGGTGTGGAAGTTACCCACGTTCAGCAGCAACGCGCCGGGGGCCGACTGCGCCGCTTGCTGTACTAGCGGGTCGTCCAGCATCCCCAGCGCGGCGGCGGGGCCGGTGTCCATCAGCAGGGTGGGGAGGCCACGCAGGGTACGCGGTAGGCTGTCGGCCACCGCTTGCAGGCGGGTGAGGTCGGGGGGGACGTAACCGGTGCGGTAGGAAAAGTTGGCAAGCTGGTCGTGGTCGGCGATAGTGCGAGCCAGATAGTCGAAGCGGAAGCGGCGGTCGCTGTAGCCGGGCGGCGCGTTGCCATGGTCGAACACCGCAATCGCCAGCGCGTCAAACTCGGTGGGAGCATCGAAGCGGGCGAGGGTCTGGATAATCTCATCGTAGTAGAAGTCGCGACAAGTGAGCCGCGTCACCCCCACCAGCCGTCGCCCCTCATCGTCGCCGACCAGCCTGACCCCCATGGCGCTGACCTCCTCAAGGTCGTCGTTGAAGGTACGGGCGGCGCGGGGGGTGGCATAGAGGAGGTAGCCAGCGGCAAGGTGCGCCTCCGCCGCCCACTGGCTCGGCCCTCCGCCCATCATGTAGCCGTCCAGCAGCACCGCATGGCCCAGCGCGGTCTCCCGCCGTATCCGCCCCGCAAGGATTGCGGTGGGCGAAGGCAACACCAACTGGACGCAGTTCTCTAGCTCCCGTTCGCTATCGAACAGCAGAATGTCTTGCGTGCCAGTGCCCACATCCACACACAATATCCGCATTACCAGTTATCCTCGTTCGCGGTGTAGAGGCATAGATGTACCAAGCTCTCCTCCACATCGTACCAGCGCGATTGACGCTCTGGCGAACCCGCAGGCCAGATTAGCGTCCACTGTATCAGTTGCAGGTTACGCAAAGCAATCAGGCTGCGAATGTAGCGACGGTGATGGGTGGGCAGAGGGCGGATGCGCTGGTAGGCTTGCAGTGCGGCATCGC
>JBBSEE010000893.1:0-1353 GCA_038239995.1 Chloroflexia bacterium
GAGGACAAGTGGGGGGCGTTGAGCGAACGACGCATCCAAGAGGCGATGGAGCGCGGCGAGTTCGACCACCTGAGCGGGGCAGGCCAGCGGCAAGCCCCCGACGAATATAGCAACCCCTACATCAAGCCAGAGCTACGCATGGCCTACAGTATGTTGCGCCATAACCAAGTGCTGCCCGACTGGGCGGTGCTGGGCAACGAAATCGAGGCCGACCGCGACCGCCTGCACCTTTTTGTGGAACAGCACTTTGCATCGCTGGGCGAACAGATGGCCCGCCTGCCGGAGTTGCCGGTTATGCGCCTACGTCGCGAGGTAGAGCGGCTGAAGGCGCAGCACCAACGCGCCACCCACACCTACCGCGCCAGCCTTGATAAGCTGAACGTCAAAATTAACCAGTTCAACATGATGATACCCGCCCTCAGCCTTACGCTGCCGACCTACATGGTCGAGGCAAGGATGGCCGATTGGCAACATCGCACCCCCGCCTATCTGGAATATTGGGGTAAATTATGGATAGCGGCTCATCCCGCCACCACAATCACCAAGATACCGGCGAATATCAACCCTGACCCCAATAGCCGCGTGGCTCCGAACCCCTCGCCCAGCCATCGCCAGCCCACGAACGCGGCGAACACGATGCTCACCTCCCGAATCGCCCCCGCATAGCTGACGCGGTCTATCGCATACACCTGCAAGACCAACAGATAGGCCAACACCCCCATTACCCCGGCGACAATAATGCGCGGCCAATGGCCCCGCCATGCCCCCATGACCGCAACTCGCCCATAACGCCACCATGTGGCGGGGGTAGCCAGCACCGACGTGAGGCTGAGGACCGCGATGGTATACGCAGCGGGGTCGGCATGACGCACCGCATAGCCGTCTATCGCTGAGTAGACCGAGATAGAGGCGGCCACCGCCAGCGCAGCCCCTACCGCTCCGAGGCTAACCGGCACGGCACCGCGCTGCGCCCATGCCCCGCTGCCCACCACCACGAGGCCGAGCAGTAGTATCGCTAGGCCCACATAGCCAAAAGCCGAGGGATGCTCATCGAGGAATAGCACCGACCATAGGGTAAGGAAGGCGGGAGCCGCGCCCCGCGCCATGGGGTAGACGAGGGAGAAATCGCCGAGGTCATAAGCGAAGGTGAGGGCGGTGAAGTAGACCGCCTCGACGATCGCGCTGAGGACGAGGTAAGGCCAGATGCTGAGGGGCAATGGTGCGGTGAGCAGCAGTAGAGGGGTGAAGCAGACCGCGCCCACCAGCAACCCCCACCACGCGAACACCTGCCGCCCACCGCTGCGCTTAATCAGCAGGTTCCAACTCATGTGCAGGATGGCGGCGGCTAGCAGC
>JBBSEE010000894.1:0-1347 GCA_038239995.1 Chloroflexia bacterium
AAGGACCCCGACCTGCTCGCCCTCTGGCAGCGCACCCGCGCATGGAGCATGGAGGAGTTCTACCGCATCTACGCGCAGCTAAACGTCCGCTTCGACCACTGGTTCTTCGAGAGTGAGGTGGAAGAGGAGGGCAAGACGCTGGCCGAGGAGCTAGTGCGGCGCGGCATCGCGGTGGACGAGCGACCGCGCGGCCCCGTGTTCGTCAAGATTGATGAGCAACTCCGCGCCCAGCCCGCGCTGGCGGCCAAATATGCCAAGCAACTGAATGCCACCAACCCCGACGGTTCGACCAAAGATGTATGGCGCACCATTGTGCTGCTCCGCTCCGATGGCACCTCGCTGTACGGCAGCAAAGACCTCGCCCTCGCTCGCACCAAGCTGACCGAGTTCCACGCCGACCGCCTGATATACTGCATTGATGTGCGCCAGAGCCTCTACCTTGAGCAGGTGTTCAAGCTCATCGAACTGCTGGGCTTCCCCAACGTCGACTTCTTCTCCCACCTCGGCTACGAGATGGTGACGATGAAGGGAGGGGCGATGTCCTCGCGCAAGGGCAACGTTATCTTCTACGAGGACATTGCCGCAGGCGCGGTGGACAAGGCGCGGGCGATTATCAACGAGAAGAACCCCGAATTGGACGAGATTAGCAAGCAGCAGATTGCCGAGCAGGTCGCCTTCGGCGCGTTGCGCTTCGAGATGCTGAACAAGGACTTGAACAAGGTCATCGTCTTCGATTGGGACACCGCCCTGAACTTCGAGGGCCAGAGCGCACCCTACATCCAGTACGCCCACGCCCGCGCCTGTCGCGTGCTGGAGAAGGCGGCTACGCCCACCCCCAACCCCTCCCAGCGGGAAGAGAGCGCGAGCTACGACTTCGCCGCCATGACCGCCGAGGAGACCGCCCTGCTAGAGCTAATCGGGCGATACCCCGACGAAATCGCGCGGGCGGCGGCCCAACTGCGCCCTCTCAACATCTGCACCTATCTGTTCGACCTCGCCGATGCCTTCAACAACTTTTACCAGAAGTGTCCCATCATCAAGGCGGAGACCGCCGCGCTGTCGCAGGCCCGCCTCGCCCTAACCAGCGCGGCACGACAAACCCTGCACAACGGCCTCACCGTGCTAGGCATCGCCGCGCCAACCTATATGTAAGGTTTGAGGTTTGAGGTTTGAGTTGGGGAGGCGTTGATTAAGGACGCGAGTGTGATTTACTAACCTCCAATTCTTAATTCTTAATTACGTAGGAGTTACGTAGTTACATCTGGAATTATGCCGGTTGACGTAGGGGCGAATCGCATACGCCCTGTCCAACTGCGTAACTCCTATTACGAAGAAAGGGAGAGTGAA
>JBBSEE010000895.1:0-1345 GCA_038239995.1 Chloroflexia bacterium
CAACCCCACCTGCAAGCCGATTCCCGCCGCCATTAGGCTTGCGCCGATGAGCAGGGTGCGCCGATAGCCAATCCGCAGCATCGCTCGACCCCCGAAGGTGGAAGCCATCATCCAGCCGAAGGATACCGGCATCACGATTAGCCCGGCAAGCTGGGGGCTGCCGCCGCGTTCGCCCTGCACGTACATGGGCAAGAAGGTGTCGTTGCCAAGCAGGATGAGGCCGAAGGCGAAGTAGAGCAGCACCGTGACCGCAATAAGCCGGTCGCCAAACAGCTTGAGCGGCAACAGCGGGGCGGTCACCCGTCGTTCAATCAGCATGAACAGGGCGATGAAGACGAGGCCAATCACCGCCAGCGGCCCGCCCAGCCAGCGAGGTATCCCGCCCGCGCCACCCAGCGCGACGGTGAGTAGCAGCAACGCGCTTACCCCCAGCGTGAGGGTGGCGGCACCGAGGTAGTCAATTTGCCCCCGCTGCCGGGTGAGGGGCGGTTCGCGCAAGCCCCGCACCACCAACCCGCCCGCCAGTATCAAGAGTGGCACGTTGATGTAGAATATCAGCCGCCAGTTAATCAGCACCAGCGTGCCGCCAATCAGGGGGCCGAGCAGAGCCGCGCTGGCCCACATCGCGCTGAACAGCCCGCTAATCCGCGCCCGCGTCGGTGCGTCGAAGATGTCGCCGATTATCGTCATCGTCACCGGCAGCACCCCGCCCGCCCCCAGCCCCTGCACCGCGCGGAAGATGATGAACAGGCCCATGTTAGGGGCGAGCCCGCACAGGGCCGAGCCGAGCAGGAAGATGCCAATCGCGGCCAGCAGCATCGGCTTGCGCCCATACACATCGGCCAGTCGCCCGTAAATCGGCACGCTGACCGTGCTGGTGAGCAAGTAGGCGGAGACCGCCCATGCGTACAACTCGAACCCGCCCAGTTGCCCGATAATCGTGGGCATCGCGGTCGTCACCACCGCAATGTCCAGCGCGGACAGGAACGTGACCAGCAGCAACGCGCTGACCAGCAGCACGCGGCCACCACCTCGCACGGTGCGCTTCTCTATCTCGCTGGCGGCCACAAGTTCGCTCATATGGCGAAGTATAACCCAGCGAACGAAGCGGGGGCAAGGATTGAGGTAGGACTTAGGGCGGAGGGTTGAGAAATCGCCAGTGCCCGCAATATGCTAAAATATCCTTGCCACCCCCTTGACACCATCGCGATGGTGCGGTATAATAGTGTCAGCAATACACTAACAGGAGCGTAGATGAGCGAGACCAGCCACAAGCAAGAGCCAGCCCCCGTCGGTTACGATGCCAGCCGCTACCCGCGACCATCGGTGACGGTGGACGTGGTGA
>JBBSEE010000896.1:0-1344 GCA_038239995.1 Chloroflexia bacterium
GCTCTGATTGAGGAAGGTCCAGAAGGCGGTGGGGATGTTGTGGCCGGTGGTCTTCTCGAAGTAGGCGAGCTTGGCGTTGGCATCGCTGCCCATCGCCGGGTCGCTGCCCACCGTGCCGCTCACCTCGATGGTAGCGGTGGCGAACTGGCCGGTCTTGTCGGTGGTCTGGTCTAGCAGGTTGCGGAAGCTATAATAGGTGGGGGCGTTGCCGTCGTCGGGGTCAGAGGCGAGGGGAATGGCGGCGGGCCAGCGGTCCACGAAGGTGGTGTCGCCGGTCTGTTGCTTGCCAGTGATCAGTTCGCGGGCGAGCAGGCCGTTGGTGACGTAGAAGTTGCTGGTCTTGTCGCCACTGGGGTTGTTAATCTCCATGCGGCTCTTGTCGAAATACTGCACCAGCCGCTTGCCACCGTTGTAAGCCTCTTGCAGGCCCTCGGAAATCGGGGCGGGACCCCAGAAGTAGCTGCGCTGGAAGGCACTGCCTACCGCGGAGTCGGTGCGGGTCCAGACGTTCTTGAAGGCGGGGTCAGCGAAATCGTGGGTGGCGGCCTTGACATTGCTGCCGATGCCGCTAAACACGAGGCTGAACACCACCAAAAACAGGGCGATACTGGCTATCTTACGCATTATCTTACCTTTCCTCCTAATCGTGCTTGTGGTTGGTTGTGGGTCCGGTTACTGTACATCCCGTTGCCTGCATTGGGGCAGGTATAGGGTGAGCCGACCCGCCTTGTCGCCAGTGCATCGGCAGGCGGGGGACGGCGGCGAGCATAAGAACGAGGCGCATCGCCCTTGATGCGCCCCTACGCTCTGTCTACGGCTGCACTGAAGTGCCGTTTACGTTGATGGTCTTGATTAGCCCCTGCGCCTTGGTGATGATGGCATCGGGGAGCTTGCCATAGTTGAGGGCTTCGTTGGAGGTTTGGCCGGTGGTCAGTTCCCAGTTGAATAGGTTGACGAGGGCGGTGGCCTTGGCCTTGTCGGTCTGGTTCTTGTACACAATTTGCCATGTGGCCGAGGCGATGGGGTAGGCACCGTCGCCCGGCGCGTCAATCAGGCTGAAGCGCAGGTCGTCGGGGATGGTGAGGCCAGCGGCAGCGGCGGCGATGCTGGCGAGGCTGGGAGTGACGAACTTGCCCGCCTTGTTCTTCATGTCCGCGAAGCTGAGGTTGTTCTGCAAGGCGTAAGCGATTTCCACGTAGCCAACGCTGAAGGGGGTGGACTTGACTTGACCGGCCACGCCGGGGTTGCCACTCGCGCCCTGACCGACCGGCCAGTTGGGGGCCTTGTTCGCGCCGGGGCCGCCCTTCCAGTCCGCACTCACGGCGGCGAGATAGCTGGTGAAGA
>JBBSEE010000897.1:0-1344 GCA_038239995.1 Chloroflexia bacterium
GACCGCGACCAATACCCCGACCACGACCGTGACCCCGACCGTGACCAGCACGCCCACCGATTGCCCCAATCCCTTCACCGACATCAACGGCAATACCTTCTACTTCGCCATCCACTACCTATACTGTCGTGGCGTAGTTAACGGCACCGGGCCGACCACCTTCACCCCCGGCGGGACTAGCACGCGCGGTCAATTCGCCAAGGTGGTGGTACTAGGCTTCGGTATCGCCCCCTACACCCCGACTGTGCCCGACTTCAGCGACGTGCCGCCCACCTACTTCTCCTATGCCTACATCGAGGCTGGCTTCCACGCCGGTATCCTCGGCGGCTTTACCCAAGCGCAATGCGACGCGGCGGGCGCAGTCTATCCTTGCTACCTGCCGAATATCGCCATCACACGGGGACAGCTTACCAAATTGGTGGTCTCCGCCGCCCACTACGCGCTTATCACCCCCATCGGCGGCAACCCCACCTACTCCGACGTACCCGCCAACAACGTCTTCTACCTATACGTGGAGACCGCGCACGCCAAGAACGTGGTCAACGGCTACCCCGATGGCACCTTCCGCCCCAACAATCCTATCCAGCGCGACCAGATGTGCCAAATCGTCTACAAGGGGGTGACGACCCCGTAGGCATGAGGCATGAGGTATGAGGCATGAGTAAGGGCGCATCTTGCGGGATGCGCCCCCATTTAATATATTCGGATATGTAGGGGCAGCTTGCGCTCACCATGCTGATGCGCATCCACCTAAAGCCTCTCCCAGCGGGAAACCCCCTTGTGGGGTTCCCTGTGGGTAGGTTGGGTGAGGGAGAATGCTGACGCGCATCAACGCCCATCGTAACCGAACCGCTTGCCCTACCCCAACGCTGTCCGCTTGTCCGCTTTCGAGTCCGCTGGCTAGCGAGCCGTTCCTCATATTGCCCCCTCACCATCCGCCTCGTCGCTGAGAGGGGCGAAACCGGCGGTGGTGGCGAGTTCGACTACCCCGCGCCGCAGCATCTGCTCCGCCTCCTTTATCTTGCCGTACAAGGGGTCGGCCAGCCCCGTGCGACGCTCAATCGCCCCCAGCATCTCGCGCAACTGGTGCATCAGGTCGAGGGTCTTGTTCATGGTCATTACCAAGTCGCCCTCACTCTGCTCCATGTTGCGGAGCAGTTGGGCCAACGCTGCGCCGCGACACCAATCGCGCACTGCGCCCCAGAAATAGGGATTGTAGCCGCCCGAAATCATCAGCCCGTTCTCCCGCTCCACCTTGAACACGGCGCGGGATAGCTCATCCAGCTTGCGGCGTAGGGCAATCAAGTGGCTGGGCAGCAGATAGCGATTGTCGAACTCCACATC
>JBBSEE010000898.1:0-1343 GCA_038239995.1 Chloroflexia bacterium
CCTGCCCCGCCAGCCCCACTCCTAGCCCAATATAGTGTTGACTGGGGGGCAAGTTCGTCCCCGCCAAGCTGTTTAGCAATAGGGCATCGCCCTCCTCCGCCTGCAACAGCAGCCACGCAGCGTAGCCGCCCGCGATGTGGAAGGCACTATCCAGCATCCTCTGGTACATCGTCAGCAGGTCGGGGGCGCGGAATAGTTGGTCAATTCGCCCCAGCAGTTCCGCCTCGCTCAGACGGAGGGTGGGTGCGTCACTAAGCTCCAGCCAAACTATCTCTTGGCTCGTGGTGGTCATGTTGTCCTCCCACTCTGATTGTACCACAAGCGGGCAAGGTATGTAAGATAGCAGGGCAATTAAATGGGGCGGTAGCCTGAACAGATTGACACCTGTTACCTCGCTAGATTATACTGACTAGCAGATAGACGACTGCTATCCCTTGCCTAGATAGAATAGGAGACCGCGAATGACCTCGCGCCCACCCTTCCCTCACCTGCGCCCACTTGCCGCCCTACTACTGGTGATGATGCTGCCGCTGCTGGCCCAATCCGCCCCGCTGCAACCCGGCAACCCCCCACCGCTGCCTACCAACCCGCAAGATATGCAGCGGCCCGCCGCCCTGCCCGTGCCGCAGACGATTGGCAAAGCGACCACCGCCAGCGATGCGCTGCGCGGCAAGGTCAGCCCTATGCTCCAAGACAAGGCGGCCAACATACACACCAGCGACCAGCTACACGTGCTAATCGTCAGCGTGGGGTCATTGCCCAGCAACCTACCGTTGCAGCACCGCGTCTCCCGCAAGCCCGACCCCAGCGGCCTCGTGTTTAGCTTTGGCAGCGTGGCCGCTGGTAACGTGCTGAAGCTAGCCGCCCCCGCCAATGTGTTGCAAGTGATGGACAACAGCGCGGTGGAAATCCCCAAGATGCCGGGCGCGAAGAGCGGCGCGGGTTCGCTGGCGGGCAGTAGCACATCAGTTACACTGGGGCGAACACCGGCGGAAGCGACATCCTCATCCACTCAAACCTCAAACCTCAAACCTCAAACCTCGCCCGCCGCACCCGACAGTTGGAAGGCGATTGACATCCACAACGTCCGTCCCGCATGGGATGCGGGCTATCACGGTGAGGGGGTGAAGGTGGCGGTGGTGGACAGTGGGGTAGACTTCGGCCACCCCGACTTGCAGAACAGCTACGCCCGCGACGAAAACCCCAGTTCGCCCTACTATGGCTGGCCGCTGGCCTATGACCCTTGGAGCATGGAGATTTACGACCTCGGCATTGCCCTCAACAACGATACTGCCTCGATTGGCTGGAGTTCCAGCTATATTGACACCAGCTATAGAAAGACG
>JBBSEE010000899.1:0-1338 GCA_038239995.1 Chloroflexia bacterium
CGCGCCAATCGCTGCCGGGGTTCTCCACCAGCACCCCGCTGGCAAGCGGCAAGTTGTTCATCTCGAAGCTGACCGCGCTGGTTTGGCTGCTGTTGGCGAGGTAGGTTACATCCACGTCGCGGTCGCGGGTGATGTCGCGGTTGGTAAGTAGCTCCTCGTCAATCGCCCGCGTCAATCGCTGCACCGTGTTGGGGGCGACCGCATAGTAGAGGACGAAGCTGACCACGCCCGCGTCGGTGGTGATGGTAAGGATGTGGCTGACCTGTAGGATGTGGGGGTCGGCTTGGTAGAGGCCGAGGGTGGGGGTGGCGGTAGGCCCCTGCGTGGGGATACCGGGGAAGAAGGGGGTATAGGGCAGCAGCGTATCGGTCGCGCTGGGCAAGGGGGTGGCGGTGGCAAGGGCGAGCCGCTTGAATGGCTTGCTGTTGCCGCTCTGGGTCAAGTAATAGGCAATAATCCCCACCAGCACGAGGCCGACTAGCCCCGCAACCACGAACGGACGGCGACGAGGGGAGAACAGCCAGCCCATCAGCCTGTTGTCCGCCTCCTGCTTGCCTAGCACCTCAAGCTGCGAGGCGGCATCGAAGGTAGTAGGCTGCCAACCCACCTCCTGCATCCAACCCGCCGCGCCGATAGATGCGCGGTAATGGTTGACCCAGCCACAGTTGGGGCATAGCTCGTCGCCCGGCGGCAGGTCGGCATTGCAGCGCAGGCAGGTGGGGGGGGGTGGCGGATTGCTCATACTCGCATTGTAAATCAGCGGGCCGCCAGCGTCAAGCCCGCCGATTTCACCCTTTTTCCACCAATTTCGGGCAATTTTGCCCCAACCCCTTGACAACGCAACAGCATCGGCTTATAATAGGTCACAATGACAGGTCGCGATAACCTGTTACTGTAACCTAACCGAGGGCTTTCAACCTCCCCCCATCACCACCCGCTACAAGGCGACCAACCAATCGAAGGGATTGTGCATCATGAAGGCAGCAGAGCAGAAGCAGCTAACTACCCGAATGGCGTTGTGGAGTGCCCGTCGCCCGCTGTTGACCCTGCTGGTGTGGCTCGTCGCCGTGGGCGCGTTGGTGGGCGGCGGCTTGATTGGTCTCGGTATCCGCAGTGTCAGCGCGAACGACCGCGGTGAGGCTCGCACCGACTCGGCCAAAGCTAGCGTGGTGCTACACGAGGCCGGGGTGTCGCAAGATGCGCCGTTGCTAGTGGTGGTCAGCCACCCCACTCTCAAGGTGAGCGACCCCCAATTCAAGGCGACAGTGGTGGACATAGCGGCGCGATTGCAGGCGGCTACCTACATCAGCGGGGGGCAAACCTTGCCCGCCTTCAGCC
>JBBSEE010000900.1:0-1337 GCA_038239995.1 Chloroflexia bacterium
ATCAGCGGGATGGTGATGTTGCGGAACTGCTGCCAGCCGTTGGCCCCATCAATCTCTGCCGCCTCGTAGAACTCTTTGGAGATGCTCTGCAACCCGCCGAGGATGCTAATCATCATGAAGGGGATACCCAGCCAAATGTTGATGATGCAGACCATGATGAAGGCGGCGTTGGGGTCGGTGTACCATTGTGGCGGGTTCTGCACCCCCAAATCGCGGAGGATGAGGTTGATGAAGCCGTAGGAGTAGTTGAACTCGCCGTTGAAGGCAAGGATGGCGATGATACCCGGTACCGCCCACGGCAACACCAGAATGGTGCGGTAAATCGTCTTCAGCCAGCCCTTCATCTCGCGGTTGAGCAAGAGGGCGAGGCCCATCCCCCCGGTGACGTGGAAGACCACGTTAATCACCGTGAACAGCACGGTAATGCCCAGTAGGTTGAGGAAGGAGGAGTTGGCATCGGATAGCAGGGTGCCACTGAACACACGGCTGAAGTTGTCCCAGCCCAGTTGCAGGCTGAACTCCGCCTTGCCGAAGCGCAGGAACTGGAAGCTGGCGGTCGCGTCGCTGAAGGCGAGGAAGATGGTGTAGATGAACGGGTAGATGACCAATAGGCTAATCGCCACCACGGCGGGGGCAATCAGCATATAGGCAAGGCTAACCTTCGGCTGGGTAATCGCCCCCACGGTCAAGCCAATCAAGGCGACCCCCCCCACCAGCAGGAAGGGCCATAGGTCGTTCAATTGGATGAAGGGGAAACCATCCAACGTGGTGATAAAGGGGTTCTTGTCGCTGCCGTCGCCAATCTTCAGCATCCCCACGAGGGTAAACAAGCCGAGGCCAATCGGGGCCAACACCTTGAGGCCTATCAGCACCCCGACCACCACCACCTCGACGCAGAGGGTGAGCAGCAGCACGTGCAACCAGCCAGACGAGAAGGAGAATTGCAACCACGGGAAGTCCGGCCCGCGGTCGAGCATCAGCAGCAACCCCAGCACTGCGACCACCACCGGCACGATGGTGCGCCTAAAAGTGGAACCCTCCCGCCCGCCGATGACCACATAGAGCAACCCCTCGATGAGGGCGACAAACAGGAGAAAGAGGAAGATAAAGCCGAGGACGGCGGTAATCCCATCAACGGCCTGCGCTCCGGTCAACATTGAAGGCCTCGCTTTCTTGGGCAGCGGGTACGGCCTAGTGGAAACCGAACCGGGGCAGAGCGGTCCCGCCCCGCCCCGGTTTTTTGACGGCTAGAATTGGTGTAACGCGCTCCTAGCCCTGTTGTCCATTACGGTAACGGCTTGAGGTCCTTGGCGCAGGTGTCGTAGCTATCCTGCATC
>JBBSEE010000901.1:0-1334 GCA_038239995.1 Chloroflexia bacterium
ACTCATAACTCAAAACCAGTATAGAGGGGGGAGGAGCATGGGCGGAGAAACAGCAACACATCACGCGGCGGCGCGGGAGATAGATTTGGCCTACGTGCGCGAGGTATGCAGCCGCTATCAGCACATCAGCCCAGAAGAGGCGTTGATGCCGGTGTTCCAAGAGTTGCAGGAACACTTCGGCTACGTCAACGAGACGGTCTGCTACGAGGTGGCCCACCAACTGCACCTCAGCCCCGCACAGATATACGCTTCGCTCACCTTCTACTGGATATACAAGTGGCGCAAACCGGCGCAGCACCGCGTCTTCCTCTGCGAGGGCAGCGGCTGCTACACCACCGGCACCACTAAGCTGCGTCGCGCGGTGCAAGAGCGGCTGGGTATCGGCGCGGGCGAGGCCACCTTCGACGGCAAGATTACCTTCCAGCCCATCTCCACCTGCATGGGGGCGTGCGAGTGGTCACCGCTAGTCGAGGTAGATGGCGAGTTCTTCGGCTTCGTGGATGAGGCCAAGATGCACCAGATTATTGACGACCTAGAGCGGGCAGTGTATGCCAGCGACCACTTGCTCGCCGATGGCAACGCCGACGGTAGCGGGGATGTGGCGAAAGTGGAGCCGACCCCCAACAGCGGGGATGCGGACACCAGTGGGGCGGAGCATAGCAGCCCGAACAATGTGGGCGAGGCGGGACGATAGCGAATTGGGGGTAGCGCGATGAGCTTTGAAGGCATTGATATGCAGACCGGGGCGGAGCGGGCGGTGCAGAAGATGAACGCCCGCGCCGACTTCGAGCAAGTGGTGAAGGCAGAGACCGACCGCTGGCAGCGCGAATACCTCAACGTGGCGCGGCCCACCGTGCTAGTCGGTATCAGCAGCAGCAGCGTGGCGCACGGGGCGTGGCAGGTGTACGCCGAGTTCGTGCGCCAGCTAAAGGAGCGGCGCATCGAGGCCGATGTGCGTATCGTCAGCGAGATGGGCACCAACTGGGCGATGCCGGTGGTGGACATCATCAAGCCGGGCGGCCCGCGTATCGCCTACCAAATCATCACCCCCGACAAGGTCAGTGCCCTCATCGAGCGGGCCATCGTCGGCGACGAGCCGGGGCGGATGAACGGCGACCCGGTCAAGGACATCGTGCCGCTCTGCGTCTATGGCAGCGAGGCATGGGACGGGGGGGAGGCGCGGGTGGGCGACATCCCTCTGGCGAAGGAGTTGCCCTTCTATGTGGTGCAGCAGCGCATCCTGATGCGCGATTTCGGCTACGTCAACCCCCGCAACATCTACGATTATATCGGGCGCGGCGGCTATGTCGCGCTGCTCAAGGCCTTGTTCGATA
>JBBSEE010000902.1:0-1334 GCA_038239995.1 Chloroflexia bacterium
AGCCGTAATCCTCATCCACTGGCGCGTAGTAGACGGCGCAGGCGTGGGAGAGCAGGGCAATCTTTTGCTCCTCACTGACGTAGCCGGGCAATTCCACCCGCCCCCGCAGCGGTCCACCATTCACCCGCGCCCGCAGCGACTCCAGCAGCGGCCCCGTCCCCGCCAGCACCGCCCGCAGATGGGGGGCTTGCGCCAACGCATCCAGCAGCAGGGCGGGCCGCTTCGCCTCATCCAGCCGATTGACAAACACGATGTAATCACCGTACTCACCCTGTTGCCAATTCTGGTGGGCGAGGGGGGGATAGAGCGGCTGGGCGGCGAGGCCGTTGTAGCGTTGCAGCCGACTCGCCACGTTGCGGCTGATGGCGAAGCGTCGCGCCGCTGGGATGGTGCCGATGCCCAGCCGGTCGGCCTGCTGCACCATGCGGCGGGCGCGGTTATCTTCCGGTGTATTCACGAAATCGCTGAGGGGAGTGCCATACCAGTCATACGCTTGACGATGCTGATGCACCAGCCAGAGGGCGCGGTTAGGGTGAACCGCGAGGTAGGAGGGGAACTTGGTGGCAATCACCAAATCCACCTTCACCCCATTGCTCTCGCTGAGGTCGAGCAGCCGCCACGCCGCCATGCTCTTGGCTAGCTCATCGTGCGGATACCAGCGGTAAGGCAGGGCGACCACATCTACGCGATGCCCCCGCCCCCGCAGCGCGTCACGCAGGCCATCTACTAGATTTTCGTTGCCGCCGCGCACGAAGGGGACTTGGGCGGTGGTGATAATGATGTTCATTCTGATTTATTGAGCTGCTCTTCCAAATCGCTGAGGCGGCGGGTGAGCAGTTCGCAGTAAGCGTTCAGTTCGACGGCGGCGCGGGTGGCAGCGGCGTTGTAGCGGTTCTGCTGCTCGACGATGGGGTTGATGTACCAGCGTAGCAGGATACGCACGATGCGCTTGGTGTACGAACCCAGCCGCCCGATTATCGGCTTGTCCCACGTAATGGGTAGGTGGGCACTGACGTACCATGCGTCGTTCAATTCGTCCACCGCCTTGCGTAGCTCGGCAAGGTTGAAGTCGCCCGCGCTGGCCTCATCGCTAAGGCGGGCGCGACGGGCGCGGACGCGGGCGCGGATTTGCTCCAGCGCGGCGGCCACTTCCTGCGGGTTGCTCAATCGGTTCTCGCTCATGGCTTCCTCTGCTAGGCGCAATGAATTGCGCCCCTATGGTTGCTTCCTCTGCTGGGCGCAATGAATTGCGTCCCTACGGTTGCTTCCCTCTGCTGGGCGCAATGAATTGCGCCCCTATGGTTGCTTCCTCTTGTACACCTTGATTTCGCGGG
>JBBSEE010000903.1:0-1333 GCA_038239995.1 Chloroflexia bacterium
TGCCGGTATCCTCAACGGCTTCGACCCCGCCACCTGCGCGGCTAACGGCCAAACCTTCCCCTGCTACTTGCCCAACCTCTCTATCACGCGCGGGCAGGTGACCAAGCTGGTGGTATCCGCCGCGCACTATGCGCTAGTCACGCCGGTAGGTGGTGGTCAGACCTACTCCGACGTGCCCCCCTCCAACGTGTTCTATCTGTACGTGGAGACCGCCCACTACAAGAACGTGGTCAACGGCTTCCCCGACGGTACCTTCCGACCGAACAACAACATCCAACGTGACCAGATGTGCCAGATTGTCTACAAGGGGGTCACGACTCCTTAGCCTCAACACCTCCTCCCTCCCCACTGGGGAGGGTTAGGAGGGGAGTAATAGCCAGAATCAAAGATGGGGCACATCCCAAAGGATGCGCCCCTATCTTAATGTCAACTTTGCGGTGTGACCCCTATCCTTACACCAAAGGCGGTTGCAATAATAAACGAATTGGGGCCAAGCCCCTACGCAGGATAGCTCATCTCTATCCCAAATCGGGCTGGTCAGGTGGCCGGGTACGACCCCGCGCCAGCAGCAAGCCGCCAATTGCCACCACGATGACGAGGGCGAACGCCCCGCCAATGAGCAAGGCGGTCTTGTCAATGCCGCCGCCATTGGTAGCGATAGCCGTGATAGTCGGGGTCAAAGTGGTGGTAGCAGTGGCTGTATTGGTAACGTTAGTAGGGGGCGAGGTGGGGGGTGCGGCGATGGGGCTGCTGTGCAGTTTCGCCCCCACCCACGTGCGGAGCTTGGCAAGCGCATCAGCAGCCACATCACCGGCGAAACCTTGGTCGGCGGGGCTGGTGACTATTTTCAACTCGTGGCTGGCGTTGGGCACGATATAGGTTTCGTGGTCGTCCGGCTGGCGACTCTTCAGCGCGGCATCGAGGGCGGGGGCATCCGCGGTGGGCGATACCTGCACATCCTTCGCCCCTTGCAGCACCAGCACCGCGCCGCGGAACTGCGCCGCCAGCTTGGCGGGGTCGTTCTTGAACGCACCCTGATAGAACTTTCCGATGTAGGAGGGGTAGAGGGCAGCGAGGCCGGGCGGTACATCCTTGGGTATCTCCCCCGTCGCCTTGATGCTGGCATCAATCTCGTCTACCTTGCCGAGGAAGAAGCTAGTCTGGTCCGCGGTGGCCTGCTGTTGCTTGAGCAGATTGGCGACCTGTTCGCGGATGACCACATCGTAGGGGCGGCCCGGCGTGGAGGCGAGGATGAGGGCCAGCGGGGGCGTAAAGCCTTTGCCCTCGGCAGCGGCTTGCAGAATCAAGTAGCCGCCCTCACTATGGCCCAACA
>JBBSEE010000904.1:0-1326 GCA_038239995.1 Chloroflexia bacterium
TACTCAAACCTCAAACCTCAAACCTCAAACCTTATTCATCACTCATCACTTTATTCTAGATTCTACCTTCTACCTTCTACCCTCAACAACCATCACGCCCGCGATGGGTCGGTCGGGGCGGGGTCGGGGGGCGAGGGTTGCTGGGCAGCGATGCGGTGGCGTAGCTGCTCCATGCCTTCGAGCAAGGCTTCGGGGGTGGGCGGGCAGCCAGCGATGTAGATGTCCACCGGCACCACGCGGTCTACCCCCTGTATAATCGCATAGTTGTCAAACACCCCACCGCATGAGGCGCACGCTCCCATGGCGATTACCCACTTAGGGTCGCCCATCTGGTCGTAGATTTGGCGCAGCACTGGGGCCATTTTGGTGGAGAGGCGGCCCGCCACAATCATCAGGTCGGCTTGGCGGGGCGAGGCGCGGAACACCTCCGAGCCGAACCGAGCCATGTCGTAGCGGCTGCCCCCGGTTGCCATCATCTCAATCGCGCAGCAGGCGAGGCCGAAGGTGGCGGGCCACAGCGATGAGCTACGCGCCCAGTTGCTGAACTTGTCAATCGTGGTGGTGAAGATGTTGCCAGTGCCGGGTTCGGCCTGCGCGGGCATCGCCGGGCTGGGGCCGAGTTGCCCCTCCATCGCGGCTAGTTGCTCCGGCGTGACCGCGCGGCTGTAGAAACGCAGGTCGCTCATCGGCATTTCGTTTGTCGTTTTGTCCGCCATATCACCCTCCGCCCATCAGGGACACTCGCCCATCGCCATTACTCCCAATTGAAGCCGCCCTTACGCCAGACGTAGAGGTAGCCGATACCCAACACCAGCAAGAAGGTTGCCATTTCGATAATCGCGAACCAGCGCAACTGGCGCAGCAGCAAGGCCCACGGGAAGAAGGCGATGGTCTCCACATCGAAGATGAGGAACAGCATCGCCGCCCGCAGGAACTTGACCGGAAAGCGGGTGGGGATGGGGCTGAGGTCGCGCATCCCCGACTCGTAGGGGGCGAGTTTGGCCGCGCTCGGTTTGTTCTTCGGCCCCATCACGAACGAGAGCAGCAGGATGATGTGGACGAGGCCGACCGCGATGATGAACAGCACCAATATGGGTATAAAGGAGGCTAGCATAATCACCTCGCAACGCGCAGATTCTAAGCGTGGAAACAGGTTTCGTTAGTGAATATTTTAACATACACCGGGGGGATAGTCAAGCGATGGAGCGGCTAAAGGGTGAGGGGGAGGGGTGAACTTGGCAGTCTTTTTCTTTAATCTTTCATCTTTGTTCTTAAATCTGCTCAATGCCCAACTTGGCACGGACGAAAGCACGGATGGCGGTGGCA
>JBBSEE010000905.1:0-1326 GCA_038239995.1 Chloroflexia bacterium
CCGCCGCCCCACCCCCCCACCCCTTGCCACCCACCAGCTTCCCGCCGCATTCGTGGCTACGTTGCCCACCCCCCCGAAACCCGCGTCCGCAACGACCGCCCGCGCGAAAGTGGCCAATGCAATCAGTGTGGGGAGCAGCTTGCCGCGACTAGTGGCGGGGGCGCAGCGACAGACCCAGCCGCGCGACTTCAACCTGCTCCGCAGCACGGGCTATAGCTTCACCCAACGCCGTTGGCGGGGAATACGTGCCGACGACTTGCTTGACATCTTCATGCGCCCTGACCTACTCTTGGACATTCTCTCTGACATCTCCCCTGATGTGTCGCTGGCCCTCTGGTACGTGACGCGGCTAGTGGAGCGGGGGATGAAGGTGGAAGTGCGCCTTCCCGACAACAGTAAGCAGGACGAGGAAGGGCAGAAGATAGCCGACCGGATACTGCGCGCGGTCAACATGCACACCGGCGGCCTCTCCTCACTAGTGCGGCAGTGGATATTTTCGATGTACTTGATGGGAGCCGCAGCAGCCGAGGTGCAACCCACTACCGACCTTGATGGGGTGGTGGACTGGTACGCAGTGGATACATCCACCATTTACGCCAGCCTGGACCCTGAAGACAATCAGCGGCCCGTCTATTACCAGCAACGCCGGTGGCCGGTTGGTCCCGACGGGGACAGCGAGAACCCCGCATATTACAAGCTCAACCCCAACCTGATGGGTACCCCCACTGGCACGACTGAGACCTACTCCACGGTGACGTGGGACGTATTCAGCGACACGATTGCCGCCTTCCAATTGGGGTTGGGGCAACTGCTGGAAGACGCGATGACTATCTCGCTCCGCCTATATGGACGCGAGGCAATAGTCAACGTCACCTTCGAGCAGGTACGCACCTCTGACCGATTGCGCGACGCGCAAGCCGAGGCCCTAGAGTTCAAGACGTGGCAAGCAAAGGTAGACGCAGGATATTCCACCCGCTTCGAGGCCAGTGTCGCCACTACCGGCAGCCCGCCCGTCTTGGAAGATGATGCGTATCAAGCTCAAAAGGATGCGCTTAACCCGCTCTTGCAGCAGCAGGATACCTCTCCGCAGGGTAAACCCAATCCCAACACGGTTGACCCTAACGATGTAGCAACCGACCCCGCCGAGACCAACGACGCAGCGGCTGCAGCAAAGGCGGACGGCAGTGGCAAGGATAAAGTCAACGCCGCGACATGATGCGCGTCGAACCTGCTCTATCTCCCTCCCCCGCTTTTCTACCCGCACTATCCCCACCCACCGCCAAAGGAGTAACCTCATGCCTCCCCTTGCCCCCACCCACCGCCCTC
>JBBSEE010000906.1:0-1323 GCA_038239995.1 Chloroflexia bacterium
ACTATGTCCACTTCCTGCACGCCAACCGGATTGACAGCCAGCCGCTCCGCAAGGTGATGGGCAGCTACGCCTTCACCGAGGGTTGGGCGCACTACAGCGAACAGATGATGTTGGAGCAGGGCTTCGGCGGCAGCGACCCCCACCTGAAGCTGGCCCAGTTGCGTCAAGCGTTGGTGCGTAACTGCCGCTACTTGATTGCGATGCGGATGCACGGCGAGGGGCTGACTATCGAGCAGGGCAAGCAATTCCTGATGGAACACGCCTTCATGGAGGAGCTACCCGCGCTCACCGAGTCGCGGCGGGGGGCGTTCGACTTCCTGTACTTCGGCTACACGTTGGGCAAGCTGCTCATCCTCAAGCTGCGCCGCGACCTGATGACCCAGCATGGCGAGGAGTTCAACCTGAAGCAGTTCCACGACCAGCTACTCAGCTACGGCGCACCCCCCGTCCCGTTGGTGCGTCGGATGATGCTAGGCGTGGGCGGGAACGATGCGCTGCTGTAGGGAATAGAGCGATGGGCGAACTGGATGGCAAGGTGGCGATGGTGACGGGCGCGGGGCGAGGGATTGGCCGCGCCACCGCGTTGCGCTTTGCCCGCGAGGGGGCGGTGGTAATCTGCTGCTCACGCACCGCCGCGCAGATTGAGGAGACCGCTGCGCTGATAAGGCAGGCGGGTGGGCAGGTTGCCGCTATCGTCGCCAATGTCGGCGATGAGGCCGAGGTTGACCGCCTGTTCGCCACGCTGGCCCAGTTCGGCGGGCGGCTGGATGTGCTGGTCAACAACGCCGCCACCCTCAAGCCGCAACCCCTCATGGAGATGAGCGTGGCCGACTGGGATGCCACCCTTGCGGTCAACCTACGCGGCGCGTTCCTCTGCGGCCAGCGGGCGATGTGGCTAATGGCCGCGCAAAGCGGGGGCGCAATCATCAACCTCGGCTCGCTCTCTGGGGTTGCCAACGTGGAGAAGTTCCCCGGCCTCAGTGCCTATAACGTCAGCAAGTATGGTATCTTGGGCCTCACCGAGATTATGGCGGTCGAGGGCAAGCCGTACCACATTCGGGTCAATGCGGTCAGCCCCGGCGCGGTGGATACTCAGATGCTGCGCGAGGCCGCCCCCCACTTGCGTACCTCTACCACCCCCGCCGACATCGCCGATACCATCCTCTACCTAGCCAGCGACCGCGCCCATCACCTCAACGGTGCGAACATCATCGTGTTCAGCAATGAGTTATCAGATTAAAGATGAAAGATTAGCGGCGATAATCATGATTGACTAGCGATGCTTCTTTGCCCTTCATCTTTAATCTTTAGCCTTTTATCTTC
>JBBSEE010000907.1:0-1320 GCA_038239995.1 Chloroflexia bacterium
CCGCCCCCAGCCGCTTCGTGGCCGATTGCCTTGCCCAGCGTTATGCGCTGGCCCTCGCCCGCACGCAGGTCATCCCTAACGGTCTCAACATCACCCCCCTAATCGCGGACAAAGAGCCGGTCGCGCTGCTGGCGGGACGATTGTGGGACCGGGCCAAGAATGTGGGGCTGGTGTTGGAGGCAGCGCGGCAGGCGATCGATGGCGGCGGGGTGCATATTCTGCTGGCGGGGGAGAGTGCGCCACCGGCGGACGGACGCGGGTTGCATCTGGGCGGCGCGAACGTCGAGTACCTCGGCCACCTGTCCGCCGCGCAACTGTACGCGCAGTACGCCCGTGCCCGCGTGTATATCGCCGCCTCGCGCTACGAGCCGTTCGGCCTCGCCGCAGTGGAGGCGGCGGCGCACGGTTGCGCTATCCTCGCCAACGATATACCCACCTTCCACGAGGTGTGGGGTGACGACGCACTCTACTTCCGCCGCAACGACCCCGCCGCCCTCCGCGCCGCCCTGAGCCGCTTGCTGGCCGACCCTGAGCTTGCCGCCGCCTACGGCCAACGCGCCCGCGCCCTCGGCTGCTACACCGCTGACCGCATGGCCGCGCAGTATCATGCCCTCTATCGACAGATGCTCCCCACCGCGATGTGGTATAATGTGGCCGATACGTTGATAAGTTACCCTACGCTGTGATGGAGCAAGATGAACTTCGCCATTTTCGGCCACTCGGTCCGCTCAGACTGGAATCACGGCAACGCCCACTTCCTGCGCGGCCTGATGCGGGCCTTGGAGCAGAGCGGCCACCGTGCCACCTTCTATGAGGCCCACCACAACTGGTCGGTGGACAACTTGCGCCGCGAACAGGGCGATGTCCCCCTGCTCGATTTCGCCGCCCACTTCCCCAACCTGCGCTATCAGCTATACAACCCCGCGATTTTGCACGACGCGGTCGGCCTGCGTCCGTGGCTGACCCGCACGCTGGCGAATGTGGATGTAGTATTGGTACACGAGTGGAATGAGCTGTCGCTGATTAGGGAGATTGGCAAGCTGCGGCGGGGCGGGCAACTGGGCAATACCCTCGCCCTGTTCCACGACACCCACTATCGCGCCTACAGCGACCCGCCCGCGATGCGCGAACTAGAGCTAGACAACTACGATGCGGTGCTATCCTTCAGCCCGGCGATTAGCGAGATATATCGCCGCGACTTTGGCCTGCCTCGCGTCTACACTATGCACGAGGCCGCCGACCCCGACCTGTTTCGCCCCCTCAGCCTGCCCAAAGAGCAGGACGTGGTGTTCATCGGCAATTGGGGCGACAATGACCGTA
>JBBSEE010000908.1:0-1320 GCA_038239995.1 Chloroflexia bacterium
CGAGAGCATCAGCCTCACCCCCGCCGCCCCGCCGCCTGCCGCTGGTGAAATGCCGCTCCACCCCCCCGCTGCCGCCCGCCTCGCCCGCGCCTCGCGTGAACAATCCGAACGCGCCCACCTCAACCCCACCGTCAAACAGTTGCTGCTCGATATGCAGACCTATGAGCAGGAAGAGCGATACTACGCCGCGATTGACAACGCGCTGGAAGTCATCCGCCTCGCCCCCGACTACCTGCCGGTGCATATCCACATCGCCGAGGTATATCAGCAGCAGGGCCGCATCGAAGACGCGCTCATCAAGTACCAAACCACCGCCGAGACCTATATCGCGCGGGGCGACCTTGCCGCCGCCGCAGAAATCTTCCCCCGCATCCTCAAGCTCGACACCAGCAACATCAACACCCGCACTCGCTTCATCATGCTGCTAAACGACCTGAAGCGACCAGAGGATGCCGCCCTGCAAGAGCTAGAGCTTGCCACCATCTACATCAATACCGCGCAGGATGACCGCGCCACCGATGAGTACCGCCGCGCCCGCCAGCTTGCCCCCACCAGCGTCCCCGTCCGCCTCGCCTATGCCGACTTCCTCGCCGCCCGCGAACGCTACCCCGAAGCATTGGTCGAACTGCGTCGCGCCCTAGAGATCGACCCCAACAACGCCGAGGCGATGCTGCTGCTCAACAACATCCTCACCCTGCTGGACGAGGATGCCCGCTGGGATAGCTTGGGCGAAGTGCTGCGCCACGCCGAGGCCGACCCCACCTTTGCCGATACCGCGATTGCCACCTACGAATCGCTGGCCCATACCCACGCGCGGCCCGACTTCTACTATGCCCTCGCCCTAGTCAAGCGGGCGGTGAAGCAGGACGATGCCGCGATTGCCTACCTCGAAAGCGGGGTGCGCCTGCTCGCCCCCGGCAAGGCCACCCTCATCGCCGCGCTGGTGCGTAACCTGCTGGGCGAACTGTACGTCAACGCCAATATGGGCCGACAGGCGGTCAATGTGCTGGAAGATACCCGCAGCATGATTGAGGGCGATGCCGAACTCATCTCCCCCCGCCCCCAATACGCCTTCGCCCGCCCCCCCGCCCGCACCTCCGTCTATCACGCGCTGGCCGAGGCATATTCCATCAATGGTGATGCCGCCACCGCGGTCGCCTACTTGCAGGAACTGAAGCGGATGCTCCCCTACGACCGCGACGTGTACACCCGCCTCGCCGACCTCTACTTCCGACAGGGGCAATTGCCCCAAGCCCTCGCCGCGCTGGACGAACTGGCGGAACACTACAAGGACAGCTTCCAGACTGATAAGATGATTGA
>JBBSEE010000909.1:0-1318 GCA_038239995.1 Chloroflexia bacterium
ACCGGGCGCACGCGGATGATTGGCAAACACCGCCCTGCCCGCCTGTTCCGCTTCCGCCCCGACGCGCTCGATTGGTAGGATGAGCAAGAGGCATGAGGCATGAGGCATGAGACATGAGTGGTGAAAAAAGTAAGCCCCCAGCGGGGGTTTGGGGGAGAATGCTGAAGCGCATCATCGCTTATCGGACTAAACCATATGGAACTGTATGTCAAACATGATGAATACTCCGTTACCCTATACCAAGCCTACCCGCCAGAGATTGCCGACGAAGTGGCGCGGCTGGGTCACTTTGGTCCGCGCTTCAGCCTAGAGCGGATGACGTGGCTGAAGACCAGCTTCCTGTGGATGATGTGGCGCAGCGGCTGGGCGACCAAAGCGGGGCAGGAGCGCATCCTTGCCATCCAGTTGCCGCGCATCATGTTCGCGCAATTGCTGGCCGCGGCGGTATCCTCTACCTTCGATGCGGGACGATACGATGAGGTGATTGACTGGCAGCAGGCGATGAGCGGTAGCGAGGTGTTGTACCAGCTTGACCCTGACCGCGACGTTGAAGGCCAGCCCCTTGCCCGCCGTACTCTGCACCTCGGCCTGCGCGGGGAAGCGGCCCGCCGTTACAGCCAAGAGTGGATTACCAGCATCACCGATATTACCACTGACCTGCCCCGCCTGCGCGTACGGGCGGAAGCAGGCGAACAATTTGAGCAGCCAATCACGTAGGGGCGGGTTGCACTCGCCCCAGATGATAAAGAGCGTAGGGGCGGGTTGCACTCGCCCCAGATCAGAAAGGAAACCGCGATGACTAACGAGTTCCGCCCGATAAATCCGACCGCCCCGACCACCACCATCGAGCCGCAAGTCGGCACCTTCACCTTTACCGACCCCGCCAGCAAGCTGCTAGACGACAGCCGCCCCTTCTTCAATTGGATGATGGAGTGGGAGGCGGGCCGCCCTCGATTCGACCTTGCCGCCGAAATGCAGGCGCGGGGTCTGCGGCCAGAGAATGTCGCTATCCTCAGCGCAGATATGGTCAATGGCTTCTGCTACGAGGGCAACCTTGCCAGCCCGCGCATCGCTGCCCTCGTGCCCGCGATTGTCCGCCTATTCAAGCAGGCGCACGCGCTGGGGGTTCGCAACTTCGTGCTGGCCGAAGACCACCATGACCCTAACGCCACCGAGTTCCGCGAGTATGGCCCCCATTGCATCAGCGGTACCAGCGAGGCGCAGACTATCCCCGAACTCGCCAACCTGCCGTTCGCGGGCGACTTTACCGTCATCCCCAAGAACTGCCTCAGCCTCGCGATCCACACTGACTTCAACG
>JBBSEE010000910.1:0-1316 GCA_038239995.1 Chloroflexia bacterium
AGGTCAGCGTCGTACAAGCTGAGGGTCAACAGGGCCGTGCTTACCGCGGTACCATTATTGAGAGCCAACCCCTCTTTCGCCCCCAACCTCACCCGCTCGATGCCCGCCGCCGCCATCGCCCGCGCCCCCGATATGGCTGGGGGTGGCGTATCATCCGCCGTCCAGTTCGGCTCGTACACCGCCAGCCCGGTTAGCTGCTCATCATTGCCATCGTGCTGCAACAGGGGCAGGGCGAGATGCGAGAGCGGGGCAAGGTCGCCACTCGCCCCTACGCTGCCCCAACCCGGCACTACTGGATGCACCCCCGCGTTGAGCATGGCAATCAGGGTGTTGATTAGCTCCAGTCGCACCCCGCTGTTGCCCCGTGCCAGCGTGTTCGCTCGTATCAGCATCGCCGCCCGCACCATCGCACGGGGTAGTAGCGGCCCGACCCCGACCGCATGGCTGACAATCAAGTTGGTGGACAGTTCCCCCGCTTGGTGGGGCGGGATTAGCACATCGGCCAGCGGCCCGAAGCCGGTGTTGATGCCATACACCACGGGGCTGACCGTATCATGTCTCACCATCTGCTCCACCCAGCCCCGCGCCGCCTCTACTCGTGCAATAGTGACCGCATCCGCGCTATCATTGCGGTCGAGCAGATGCACCTTGCGCCCCCGCGCCACGCTGACCACATCCTCTAGCGTCAAGCTACGGCCATCCAATCGCAGCGGGGTGTGGGGCAAGTGTGGGGGCGGCACGGGGGTAAGCAGATGATGAGTGGCGGACATTGGCACTCCTTCTCAATATATATGCTCTTAAGATGAACGACCAGCAGCTAGCGGATTGGAAAAACGGATAAACAGATTAGACGGTGGCCTATTATAACATATCAAAAGGGGGCGGCGCGGCACTCGCCCACCCCCAACCCCTCCCGGTGGAGGGGAGATTGTTCCCTTTGCGCTGGTTGGTGGCACAGATTGTGTTATAGCATAACAGGGAGAGGCGTAGATTCGTTTAATGATTTGCCGGGCTGAATTGACAGCCCCTATATCCCACTGTCCCAGCGTTGCCGCAACTATACCATAAGAACGGGACAGCACACGAAAGGAGATTTACCAAAGTGAATCAAACTACTTACACTACCACCAACAACACAGGTACCGTCATCGGAGTGTTCAACAACGAGGCGGCAGTGCAGACCGCGATTAACAACCTACAAGCGGCGGGCTTCGACCCCAAGAACATGGGGGTAGTTGCTCGTAACCCGCAGAGCATTCAGCACGTCAGCAGCACTGTGACCGACACTGGCTCGATGGCAGGTGAGGGCGCGGCTA
>JBBSEE010000911.1:0-1312 GCA_038239995.1 Chloroflexia bacterium
GGGGGCTTGATTGGCCTCGCTAATCAGCGGGAAGCTGGCCCAACCGCTATGCTGCACCGCCCATGCCACTGCCACCTGCGCGAGAATCGCCGTGGTAACGGTGAAACCGGCGGCGATTACCATCCTACCATCGCGGTAGATGCGGGCAATCTCCACGATGATAATCAGCATGAACACGTTGAAGTAGCTGCCCATCACGAACGACATCAGCCAGAACAGCACCGAATCGGCAATCGCATAGAATAGCCACACCTTGTATATATCCACCTTGCGGTTAAGCAAGTTGCCGCTGTAGGTGATGAGCAGCAGGATTGCCCCCGCGCTGAAAGCGGCCAGCGCAATCGCGGGATAGCCCAGTAGCCAGAGCAGCATGGGCAGCAGCACCCCCAGCGGCAAGATGCTTGCCAGCCGCGTGCGTATCACCCGCGCTTGGTCTTGGGGGGTGAGCCGCAGACGAAGGGCGGCAGGGTTGACGCGCATCACTCTAGCAAGCTGAGGCGGGCTGAGGTTGCTGTTTATCTTGGTCTCGCTCATATTTTAGGCCGCGCCGCCGACTTTGGCACGGTACTCCTCCTCTTCGAGGATGGGCATATAACGTAGCAAGTCTACCATCTCAAACACCTTGCGATGATGGGCGGTCACATGGACGGCGTACAACTGCTGCCCATGCTTGCGGGCTTCGATGACCAGCTTCAGCAGCGCGGAGATGCCCGCCGAGTTGATGAACAGCACCTTGCCGAAGTCGAGGATAGTGTCATCACGCATCTGGCCGCGCACCTGCTCAATCTCTTTGGCGGAGAGTGCGTCCACGCTGTCAGTGAGAATGCGAATCAGAGTGTGCCGCTGGCCCTGCTCAATTGTGATGCTCATCATCGCTCCCCTCGCCCGCCGGACTGCTGAGGTTGAACCACATGATGAACGAGTGGCCCTCTGCGTCGCTCTGTAGCTCCACATCATCAACTAGTTGTTCAATCAGGTAGATGCCCAACCCACGCGGCTCGGCCTCCTCGTGGGCTAGTTTATCCTCGATGCTGGGGCGGCCTTGGGTGAGCTTGCTGGCCGCCAACCCACCCCCTTGGTCCACCACCTGCACCGCCAGTCGCTGATTGTGGACGCTGAAGCGCACCCCCACCTTGTAGCGGCTATCGTTCTTGTTGCCATGCTCGATGGCGTTGTTCACCGCTTCGCTGACCGCGAGTTGCATATCGGCGAGGCGGTCTTCGGAAAAGCCCAGCCAACGGGCCACTACCACCGCCCCATCGCGCACGATACGCTCGAATAGCTGGTCGGAGGGGATGCTGATGTCCACCAC
>JBBSEE010000912.1:0-1309 GCA_038239995.1 Chloroflexia bacterium
ATATCTCATCGGAATAGACCAGCAGGTCATGCGCCTCGGCCAGCTTGCCAATCTCCAGCATCCGCGCACGGCTCATCACCGCGCCGGTGGGGTTGTTGGGGTAGCCGAGCAGGATACCTTTGGTGCGCGAGGTAATCGCCGCCGCTATCTCCTCCGCCGTGACCTCAAAGTTGTTCTCTACATAGGTTGCCACGCTCACCGGCGTGCCTCCCGCGAACACCACCGACGGCGCGTAGGCCACGAAGCTCGGTTCGGGGATAATCACCTCATCGCCGGGGTCAATCGTCGCCACCATCGCCACCTGCAACGCCTCACTCACCCCCACCGTAACCAACAATTCGTCGTTGGGGCTGTAGTCCACCGCGTACAGCTTGTGCAACTGCTGGGCCAGCAAGTCACGCAACTCTTGCAGCCCGCTGTTCGAGGTATACGCGGTCTTGCCCTCTTGCAGCGACCGGATGCCCGCGTCAAGGATGTTGCGCGGGGTCACAAAGTCGGGTTCGCCGATGCCCAGCGTCACTACATCCTTCATCGTGGCGGCAATATCGAAGAAGCGGCGAATCCCGCTGGGTGGCACGCTCCGCACCTTCTGAGACAGATATTCACGTCGTGTGGCAACAGCCATTTGACCCCCCCTTGCGATTTTGGATTTTAGATTTTGGATTTTGGATTGGGGGTAGAATTGTATCCTTCACACCCTACACCCCTCACTCAAACCTCAAACCTCTACAGACAGGCGGAGAGCGGCACGCGCCACTCCTTGCCGTTCTTCTCCTTGTAGCCGACTAGCTTGCGCTGGCGCAGCAGCAGATGCACCTCGCGCGACTTGTAGCCCAGCATCCGTGCCGCTTGGCTGGCACTGAGGTAGAGCTTGTCGGGGTCAATATCCTGCTCGTCGCGGTAGGTGGTGAGCATTTCCTCGATGACCTTGAACCGCTCCGATGAATTGCTAATTGCAATCGGGTCGCGGGCGGCCAACGCTTCGCCGCGCTCCTGCTCGACCCGATGCCGAATCACTCCGGCTTTAATTGATGCCACGCACACGCTCCGAATGTAGAAGGTAGAATGTAGAATGCAGAATGGTAAAGGATGCTTGGGTGCATCGTATCCGCCCCTCTGCTACGTATCACCGCTTATCGAGGGGCTTCAATATCATCCCTCATCCCTCATGGCTCATTGCACCCCCATATATTAAGATGTTTGCCCCCTTGCTGTCAAGCTAGTTGCCCTATATGCAGGCAAGTGCTATAATCATCCCACCAGTTAGGAGGGTGATTGTCCATGCCAGACCATGAGAAGTTTCGTATTG
>JBBSEE010000913.1:0-1307 GCA_038239995.1 Chloroflexia bacterium
GTACTGCCTTCGTGGACCTGACCGACGCGGGCGGCACCGGCGGCAGCGTCTGGACTAACGGGCAGATGCTGGCCGGGCAACTGAACACTATCACCGCGCACTATGGGGTGAGCAGCGTCAACATCGTGGCCCACAGCAAGGGCGGGCTGGACACCAACTCGGCGATTGTCCACTACGGTGCTGCGCCAAAGGTGCAGACCCTGTTCCAGCTATCCTCGCCCAACTGGGGTTCGCAACTCGCCGACCTCGCTTACAGTTGGTGGGCGGGCTGGCTGGCGGCGATACTGGGCCAGCGCGACGATGCCGTCTACTCGCTGCAAACCGGGCAGATGAGCTACTTCCGCAGCATCAGCGACGGGCGCAGCGAGAACAGCTATGTGCATTACAAGACTAGCGCGGGGACAGGTCACGGTTCGCTGTTCGGGGCGTTGTGGTGGGGTGGGGCTTATTTGCAGTTCTACGGTGATAACGATGGCGCAGTCACGGTCAGCAGTGCCCACCACCCGCTCGGCCAGCATATCTTCACCGACGGCAACCTCGACCACGACCAGATGCCCATCGGCCACAACACTTGGAGCCGGGTGCAGCCCTACGTCAGCACCATGTGGCGCACCGATACGCCAGAGGAAGTGGTCAAGCCGGAAGCGAACAACCCCTATGCCGACCTCGCAGCGGGCGACATCGTGCGCGGCGGGCCAATCAGCGGGCGGGCTAGCGAACAATTCGCGGTGGAGAGCGGGGCCAAAGCCCTCGACCTCGCCGCCCTCACCAGCGATGGGGTCAGCGTAAAGCTGCGTGGGCCGGACGGTAGGATATACCAGCCGATAGCGGTGCAGCGTGGCGACAACAGCCAGCCGCTGGGCGGGGCGTTGCAGCACATCTTCCAGATACCTAGCCCCAGCAGCGGGCAATGGCAGGCGGAGTTCAGCAGCGCATCCAGCCTCGACCATGCGGCAGGCGCGTACCTGATGGTCGCCGAGGTGGACAGCAACCTGAACCTCAGCCTCAGCAGTCTCAGCAATGCGCTCACCTTCGCCCCCGGCAGCGCAGTCAGCTTCAACCTCACCGCCCGCGACGGCATTGTCGGCCTCAGCAACCTCAGCGTGGAAGCGCACCTCAGCGGCGGCAGCTACAGCGATACCACCACTGCAACAGTTAGTGATGGCGGTAGTCTCAGCCTGCATATGCCCAGCGCGGCGGGGGTGTACAACCTGTCGCTTACCGTGCGCGGCCTAGACCGCAGTGGTGCCGCCTTCGAGCGCAGCCTCACCACCAGCTTCGCGGTCGGCGACCTGCGCGGCGGCAAA
>JBBSEE010000914.1:0-1303 GCA_038239995.1 Chloroflexia bacterium
GCCACTGAGTCAATTATCAGCCAACTGGTAACGTTGGGTATCTCGTAGGCAACGCTAGCCGAAACATGGAACTTGCCGCTGTACACCACCAGCCGCTGCATATCGGCGGTTTCGCCCGCGGTTAGGTTAAATTTATCCACCCCGATGCCCACACTGGTTAGCTGGTTGTTTACTATCCCCTGCCAATAGATGGTTTCAAATCTATACGCCCCACCCGGTTGCTGCCCCACCTCCAATTGGCCCATCCCCAACGTGGGGCTGGGTTCAACCGGCTCTGGGGTCCGCGTGGGGCGCAACTCTTCGGGGGTAAGGGCAATCGCCGTGCGGGTGATGTCGTGTATCACCTGCGTGGGAGCAACCTCGGTGGCTATTTCGGCTTGATGCGTGCCAATATTGTTAAGCTCTGCCAACTTAGTAGGGTCTTGGGGATGGTAGCCAAATTCATCGTACCATGAGGTCGGAGTGGCCTGTACCACGGTTACGGTAGCAGCAAGATTTACTTTGTTATACGCAGACTGGCTAGGCTGGTCGCAAGCAATGGCAACGACGAGGGTAAAGGCAACCAACAGAATAATGACGATGCTGTTATCGGTGGGGATACCTTATTCTTGAAGTATTCATCTCGACATCCTTTCACAATCTTTGCAGAGATGCTTAGGGGCCGCCAGCCAGCGGATTAGGTTCAGCAGAGCAGCGGAAAAGACAGCGGGCGGCATGGCGGCCATATCCGTAGGGGGGGGCGGCACTCGCCCCCACGCGCATCATCGCCTATCGAAAAAACCGACCGTGATGTAGGGGCGCGGATTTATCGCGCCCTTGTAACGCGCAATTACGTTCATCGCTAGCTACGCACAGTGGCGGAGGGGCGAGTGCCACCCGCCCTGATATGATTACTGTTTTTTCGTCACCGATTCTGAAGGTGCAATGATAGTGGTTGAAGGGATAAATTATCCCCCACCAGCGCATGGAACGCCGCGGCAAACTCGGCATCGTGGGTGAGCAGCCAGCCGAAATCGGCATCCTCGCGGGCAGTGTCGCGGTAGCTATCGTCCAGTTCCAGCGTGCGCCGCAGGTCGGTGAGTGCATCTTGGGGTTCGTGCTTGAGGGCGTGGGCACAGGCGATGTTGTAGGTGATATTGGCATCGTCGGGGCGCAACTGCGCGGCGCGGTGATAGTCGGCGAAGGCGGCCTCGAACTCGCCCCGCCGCGCGTGGATGAGGCCGCGATTGACGTAGTAGCGGGCATCGTCGGGGCTGAGGGTGATGGCTTGATTGTAGTCGGCAAGGGCGTGGTCGTCATCGGC
>JBBSEE010000915.1:0-1294 GCA_038239995.1 Chloroflexia bacterium
CAGCGCGGTCACTTCCGCTACGGCAGCCCCATCGTCAACCTCACCGCCGATGCGACCGTGCCGCGCAGCATAGGCAGCTTCGCCTATGACGATGAGGGCGAGGCCGCCAACCGCGCCTTCCTCGTGCGCGACGGCATCTTCGAGGGCTACATCACCGCGCGGGAGACCGCCCAACAGGCCGATGTGCCGCCCGTCCCCTCGGTACGGGCGCAGGGCTGGCAATACCTGCCCATCAGTCGGATGACCACCATCAGCCTAGAGCCGGGCGACACCGATGTGGCCGACCTGATTGCCTCCACCAAGCGCGGTATCTGGATTGCCAACAACAAGAGCGGCAGCATAGACGACCGTCGCCTCAACTTCCAGTTCGGGGCGGAAATCGCCTACCTCATCGAAAACGGCCAGCTTACCCGCTTGCTGAAGAATCCCACCTACACCGGCATCACCCCCGATTTTTGGGGCAGTTGCGATGCGGTTGGCAACCCCGCCTCGTGGCAACTCTACGGCCTGACCCAGTGCGGCAAGGGCGAACCGATGCAGATAGGGCGTATCGGTCACGGCGCATCTCCCGCCCGCTTTCGCAAGGTAAGCGTGGGGGTGATGAAATTATGCTGGACGAGCCACAGCTAGCCGCCGCGATGCAGCAGACCCTCGCGCTCTCCACCGCCGACCAGACCGAGGTGGTGGTCGAGGGCCACGAGCGGGGTTTGACCCGCTACGCCAACAACATCATCCACCAGAACGTCACCGACGAGGATGCCACCCTCACCGTCCGTGCGGTGCTGGGCCAGCAAATCGGGGTCGCCAGCACTAATCGCTACGATGACGAGGCTCTGCGGGCGGTGGTGGCCCGCGCCACCGCCATGGCCCGCCACCAGCCGCCCAACCCCGACTTCCGCTCCCTGCCTCACCCCCAACCCATCGCCGCTGCCCCTCCCTATGACCCCGCCACCCGCCACGCTAGCCCCGCCGCCCGCGCTGCTGCGGTCGAGGCCGTGATTGAACGCGCTACTCGTGACCATTTGACCAGCGCGGGGGCGTTTTCCACCCACTATGAATGGCTGGGGGTGGCTAACTCGCTGGGGGTGCAAGCGACGCACGCCACCACCCGCGTCCACCTGACCACCAACCAGATGGGCAAGTCCAGCAGCGGCTACTGGGAGGCGACCGCGGCCAGCGTGGCCGAGATTGACCCCGCCGCTATTGCCGACCGTGCTGTTCGCACCGCGCGGGCGACCGCCCACCCTCAGCCGCTCGCCCCGCGCCAGTACGATGTGGTGCTATCCCCCCTCGC
>JBBSEE010000916.1:0-1288 GCA_038239995.1 Chloroflexia bacterium
GGGGGTTACGCCCGCCTTGTCCCGCACCCGAATGCTGATGATGCGGTCACCCATCTGTAGCGCGTTCACCACCTCCATGCCCGATGTGACGAAGCCGAAGTTGGTGTAGCCGCCGCTGGGCTGGCCACTAGCGTCGAGGACAGTGTCGAGGAAGGTGAAGTCGGTGAATTGGTTGCTCGGCTTGACGATGAAGAATTGGCTATCGTTGCTGTAGTGGATGTCCGCGGTGCGGGCCACGCCGAGGGAGCCGGGCTGGAAGGGGATGCGGTTCAGTTCGGTGGGGATGTCGCCGCCGCCGGTGCCGTCACCTTTGGGGTCGTTGCCCTGCACCACCCAATCTTCTACCCGATGAAAGATGCGCCCATCATATTGCCCAGAGTTCGCCATGTTCTCGTAGACGGCGACAGTGTTAGGGGCGGCATTGGGGTAGAGGTCGAGGACGATGCGCCCCCGACTGGTGACGATGGTCATCTCCTTAGTGGCAAGGCCTTGCTCCACATTCACGAGGAGGGGGCCGGGGGTGGGGCTGGTGGCGGGACGAGGGATGCGGGTGGCGAGCAGGGGCGGCACGCCGTTGTCCAGCACCGACGGGCTAGCGGTAGGGGCGGCGGTCAGGGTGGGCAGGGGGGTGGGGCTAGTCTGGCCCACGATGCGGTTATCTGACTTGCCATTGTTGAAGAACAGGAAGTAGCTGCCGATGCCCGCGCCGATAAGCAGGATGAGCAGCAGGGTGATAATCAGCGGGGCGCGGCTGCCTCCGCCCGCTGGGGCAAGCTCCTGCGACTGCTGCACGTAGTAGGTAGGGGGCTGGCTGTAAGTCTGACCATAGGGCAACTGCTGGTTGTAGGGCGGCTGATTGGTATAGTCGGGCGGGGGCGAGGGGACGGGCGGCACGTAGTCGCCCGATGCCGCCGCTTCCTGCTGCTCCGGCGCGGATGGCGGGGGTGGGGCGGCGGCAGGCTCCGCGCTATCGGGCGGCGGGGTGAAGATGGGCCGCTGCTCGGCGGGGGTGAAGCTATCGGGGGGGCGGTTATCGCTATCGGTCATCGCCTACTCCGTTCGTCCGGTAAAGGTGAAATCCGCAATCTTGAGGGCGGGGGCGCAGATAGCGCGGTCGCGCCAGAGCAGCAGCGGCTGGTCGCCCACCATCTGCACATGGGACAAGGCCCGCAGGATGCTTTCGGTGTAGCGCAGGTTGTTGATGCCCCCCACCAGCTTGCCATCTTCAATCAAGTACGCGCCGTCGCGGGTCATGCCGGTGATAATCGTCTTGGTTTGGTGAACGACC
>JBBSEE010000917.1:0-1283 GCA_038239995.1 Chloroflexia bacterium
ACTGGAGGGGAGACTGACCTCGCGGTGGGAGGGGAGATGTCGGCAGTCACCCACCCCCAGCCCCTCCCGGTGGGAGGGGAGACTGAGCCTGTTACCACTAAGTCTAATTCACAATTCATAATTCACAATTCAAAATTGCTGCTCCTCCTCGGCGCGGTGTTCCTCGTGGTGGGGTCGCCATTGCTGATAGCCGACCTGATTGCGATTAAGAATGGCTACTACGTGAAATGGCCGGGGGAGTACGATTACTACGCTGACCTCGCCAGCTTCTTCACCCCCGCCAACCCGCTGCTGTCTGGCTGGCAGCCGGGGGGGGTGTCGTGGTGGGCGACGATGGGCAACTGGCACACGCATACCATCCCCGCCACCAACTGGGTGCAGCAGTCTATCGCCGCCTTCTTCAACGGCACCGAGTCGTGGGTATTCATCGGCTGGCTGACACTGGCGTTGGTGCTAATCGGGGCGGGGCGGCTGTGGCGAATGCGCGAGTATCGCTTCTGGCTGGCCTTCGCCTTCATCTGCCTCGTGTTCGCGCTCGGCCCCCAGCCGCATATCCTCAGCAACACCATCCCCCTGCCCGACTTCACCGCCAACTGGCCGCTGGTGGAACACGATGCCGCAGGCCACCCCATCCTGCCCGGCCTCTACAAGCTGTGGGCGGCTATTCCCCTACTGAATAACGCCCGCATCCCCGCCCGCTTCGATTTGCTGCTCACCCTCGCCTGCGGGGTGTTGGTCGGCTACAGTGGGCATGACCTGTTCGCCGCCCTGCCCCGCCGCTTCCCCCGCCTCAACTCGCGGGTGTTCACCCTCGCGCTGACCGCCGCGTTCGCCCTCGTGATGCTGTTCGAGAACTATACCCTGCCCTTCCTCGCTAATGGCGGCCACAAGCTGACCGACCCCACCTCCGCCTACGCCCAAATCGCCGCCGAGCAGAATGGGCTGACCGTGATGACCATCCCGCAGCAGAGCGGCTTGTTCGACGGCGCGTTCGGGGCCGAGCATATCATGTACGAGCAGACCATGCACCAGCACCCGGAGATGAACGCGGCCATCTCCCGCCCCCTGCCCGGCTTCCGCGCCTACTATCTGCGCGACCGCTACATCAACCTGCTCACCCAGTTCAATCCCACCCTCGACCCCATGGAGCAGGGGCTGGAGTCGGCGTTGAGCGACCCCGCCGCGCTGGATTATTATCGGGCGGAGGGGGCAAGGCTGACCTACTACCTCGATGTCGGCTACGTCATCGTGCATCCCCCCGTCCTTGCCCCCAGCGCGATACG
>JBBSEE010000918.1:0-1280 GCA_038239995.1 Chloroflexia bacterium
GCACGCCAAGCTGTACGTAGTGGACGGTAAGATTGGCTGGATTGGCTCCGAGAACATCTCCCGCGCTTCGCTAGACCAGAACCGCGAACTGGGTATCATCCTCAGCGATGCGGGCATCGTGGGCAAGCTGGATGCTACCTTCCGCACCGACTGGGCGAACAGCACGGCGGCAAAGTGAGCGAGGCTTGAGTGCAGCGCGGCACAAAGCGAACGATGAGGTGGAGGCCATGCCGGTCTTCGCCTATCGTTGCCCCGATTGCCGTGCACCCCTCCAGCAGCAGGGTGACACCCTAAGCTGTGCCGCCGGTCATCGCTTTACCCGCAAGCAGGGTATCTGGCCGCTGCTTACCGCTGAGGCCCGCCAGCGGCTCGCCCCCTTCCTGCGCGGCTATGGCAAGGTGCGCGAGGCGGAGGGTTGGGCGCGACCCGACCCCGACTCGGACATCGGCCCCAATGCCGCCTACTATCTGGCCCTGCCCGATTACGACCTCAGCGGGCTGTACAACGCAACGTGGAAGCTGCGCGGGCGCAACTTCCGTGATATGTATTCCAATCTGAAGCGGCTCGACCCCGTAACTGGGCTGAATATCCTCGACCTCGGCGCGGGCAACTGCTGGCTCAGTCGCCACCTTGCCGCGGCGGGCCACAACCTATGTGCGGTGGACGTGAATATGCACCCCGCCGACGGCTTGCCCGTCGCCCGTGTCTACTTCGACCGCTTGCCCGTCCGCTTCGCCCGCGCCGAGGGGGAGATGGATAATATTCCCTTGCAAGACACCCAATTCGACGTGGTCATCGCCAACGCCGCGCTGCACTATGCCCCCCACCTCGATGCGGCGATGCGCGAAATTGCCCGCGTGCTGAAGCCGGGCGGGGTGCTGGTGGTGCTGGACAGCCCCTTCTACACTGACCCTGCCGCCGGTGAGGAGATGGTGGCCGACCTCCGCGCCGCTTACGCCCGCTATCGCCTACCTAGCGATACTGGCCCCGGTTATTTCACCGATGCGGGATTTAGCGAACTGGCGGCGCAGCACAGGTTGGGGCGCATCGAATGGCGGGGCCGCTGGCGGCGCGGCGCGGTCAACCTCTCCGCGCTGAAGGGTTGGCTGACCGGCCTGTTCCGCCGCGACCGCCGCGAACAGGCCACCCTGCCAATTGTGTTCGCCTTCAAGCAAGCGGGAGCAGCAGAATGAGGGCGCGATGTTCCAGCGGCTGAACCGACTGACCGCCCCGCTTCGCCAGCGGCTGGGGAGTGATGAGCGGCTGGCGGTGGGGTCGGC
>JBBSEE010000919.1:0-1277 GCA_038239995.1 Chloroflexia bacterium
AGCTACAAGAAAGAGCTAGATGACCTTTTCGCCCAAATAACCGCCTTTCGCGCTGATGCCAAGCTCGAGTCTCATTGGGCCAGATACCTATGCGTGCGCGTCTCTGGCTTTCTGGAGACCAGTATCCATGCTATCTACACCGAATATGTGCGGCGGCGCACCAGCAGCGAGAGTGCCCGCTACGTCAATAACCAACTGAAGCGGCTACGCAACCCCAACATGAGCGATATTGTCAGCCTAACTATGTCGTTCAGTACCCAATGGGGGCAGCAGTTGCAGGACGAAACCGCCGAACAACACAGGAAGCGGTAGATAGCGTTGCCAATCTACGCAACAATATCGCGCATGGTGGCAATGCCGGGATTACCTACACAACGCTTCAGGACTATTACCGAAGCATCATCCAAGTGGTCGAGCTTCTTGAGCAGATTTGCAGTATCTAATCGCCCCCGCTACCCCTTCGCCACATCGCGCCGCCCGAACCCCACCACCGCCGCCGCCAGCATCGCCAGCCCGACCGCGAGGAAGGCGAGGGGCGGGGCAAGGGCCAAGCCTTGTTGGGCGGGGCTGCCGTAGTAGTAGTAGACGCTAAGGCCACGCACCCAGCGACTAAGGCCGAGTATCAGCCCGAATCCCTCAATCAGATATGAGCCGACAATGAAGGCGGCCACTATTGCCACCGCGAGGCCGGGGCGAGGCAGCCACGAGGCGAGGGCATAACCCGCCGCCAGCGTAAGCAGGGTGAGCGGCAGCAGTTCGATGAGCGCGGCCCACGTCTTGCCCGCATCGTAGTCTAGCCCTGTCGCCGCCGCCTCTAGGGTAATCGCCACCCCCACCGCGAGGGTAAGGCCGAGGCAGACGAGGGCGACCGCCCCGCAGCGGGCCAGCAGCATCGCCCCCCGCGGCGTAGGGGTGGCAAGGGTGGCTTCCATCCGCCCGTCCTCCTCCTCCCCCGCCCAGCCCGCCACCTGTGTGACTGCGAAGATTGGCAGGGCGAGCAGCAGAGGGGTGAACACCCCGAAGGCCAGCCAGTCCTGCGGTGTCACCATCGTGCCTATCAGTTTGCCCAGCATCCCACTGTCGGCGGTCAAGTTGCCCTTGAACACATCGAAAGAAGCCTGCGCGGTCAGCGTCTCCACCGAGGCGAAGCCGACCATTCCCAGCCCCCACCACAGCGCGGGCCAACGCAGGTCGCGCAGAGTTTTGGCGAACACCCCACCCAGCAGCCCGCCCCGCCAGCTTAGGGGCTTGACCGCGGCGGCGGGCGGGGGGGGGGG
>JBBSEE010000920.1:0-1277 GCA_038239995.1 Chloroflexia bacterium
GGCGGGGCGGGCGGGGTTGCTCTGCTCAGTCTGCTGCGCTGGTCTGCTCATAGTCTATTAGACGAAAATGATGGGGCTAGGGTTACAAGATTATTGCTTGACCGTCACCTGCACGCTGACCGCATCGCCTATCTGCGCCCCTTGCGCGTCGAGGGCGGTGGCGGTGATAGTGTGGTCGCCCAGCGTGGTTTGCCAATCCACCGTCCACGGCGCGGCACTGGCCTCGCCCACCGTCTTGTCATCCACCGCGAACACCACCCGCGTGACCAGCGGCGAGTTGACGGTTGCCTGCAAGGTCAGGCTGCTGCCGTAGATGTACGCCCCGTTGGTGGGGTATTTGATCCCCGGCGGGGGGGGGGTATCTGGGGTGGGGCGGCATTGCGGGGTGGGGCTAGGGAGGATGAAGGGGGCTTCCACCCGCACGGCTGCGCTGGTCGCCGCGCTCCCCCCGGCGGAGCGGGCAATCGCGGTCAGCTTGTGCGAACCAGCCAGCGCGGGCCACGCGAACTGGTAGGGGGCGGCGGTGACGTAGCCAATCGGCACATCGTCCACGTAGAACTCCACCTGCGCGATAGACGAGCCGCCCACTTGGGCCACGATTAGCACGTTGTCGCCCGGCTTGAACTTGCTGCCGTCCGCCGGGGTGGTGATGCTCACGGTCGGGGCACTACGCTCCACCCGCACGCTGGTATAAGCATAGCGTACCTGCCCATTATCCTTAGCGAAGATAGTGAGGCGTACCTGATATACCCCCTCCTCCACTGCGTCGCTGTTCCAGTTGTCGAGGAAGCCGCCACTAACCGTCGAGTGATAGGCGGTGCCACTGAGCGGCAGCCACGCGCCACCGTCGCGGCTGTATTCCAGCAGGTAATGGTCGAACGAGTCGGCGGTGACTAGCCCCTCGAACTGCACCAGCCCATGTACCGTGCTGCCGGGCGGGGGCGCGGTAATCGCCAGTTGCAGGTTGGGGAAGTCGGCATCCGCGCCGGGGTTGGGGGGCAGGCCGGGCACGGTCACGCCCACAGCGGGGATGTTCACCCCCGACGGCAGGGGCGGCCCCGGCTGGTCGCACACTTTGGTGGGGGCGGTGGCAAAGTGGTTCTTGTTCGCCCAATCGGTGAACTGGTCGGGCAGGGTGGGGTAAGGGAGGTCAACCGTGTAGGTAAGCGGGCAGTAGGGGTTGGCGATGCAGGAGGTTTTTTGCCCCGGAAGTTGGCAGACGCGCACGAGGTGGTAGAGGTTGTCGCTTGCCTGCGGCTCCTGTCCCTTGATGAAGA
>JBBSEE010000921.1:0-1272 GCA_038239995.1 Chloroflexia bacterium
CCTTGCTCCTGCTCCGGTTCGGGGATGGGCAAGGCGCGGGCGGTGATGTACGGTTCGCCCACACTGTAGGCGGTAATCTGCAACCGCCGCTGCCCCTGCACAAGGATACTGGTACTGCCGTCCGGCATCTTCAGCACGCGACCAATTGTCACCTCGCAACCGACGGTGTAGAGATGCTCTGGCTCCACCTCCTCGATGTCTTCATCGCGCTGGGCCACCACTATCAGCGAGTGGTCGCCGTTCTGCATCGCCTGCTCCACCGCCTTCAGCGAAGCATCGCGGCCCACGAACAGGGGCGTGACCATATGGGGGTAGATGACCGTCTCGCGCAGGGGCAGCACCGGCAGTTCGATGAGCAAGCTGCGGCGGCTGGGGCGACGGCGGCGGCGGGGGCTGCTGGCATTGCGGCTGCGCGGGTGGCTCGGCTCCGCTTCGCGCCCCACCTCCAGCGGCGCACCCTCATCCAGCAGGTCGTCAATCGAAAAAGAGGTTATCGTTTCGCTCGGCTTCTTCGCCACCATCTTACACCTTTCGGCCCGCAGGCCAGATATGTTGCGGTCAGGGGATTGCGCGGTTGCTGCCCTAGTTATAACACATTCCGACCGATAAGTAAACCGACTTTTCCACCACTTGCCCCGCAAGCCAGCGGATTGGCTGGTTGTAGGAGCGGGTGGCCCTCGCCCAATCACTAGTGGTAGGGGCGGGTGGCCCTCGCCCAATCACTAGTGGTAGGGGCGGGTGGCCCTCGCCCAATTACGATTGCCCGCGACGAATTACCGCCAAATAAGGATTTACGATGCGCGGTGTGGTATAATAAGAGTAGGGCGGCTACATCTGCGCCGCCGGGCCAATCGTAGAATAAGGGTCGAAGGGAGAGCTATGGAGCTAGGGTTGAATGGGCGCATTGCGGTGGTGGCCGGGGGCAGCAAGGGGGTGGGCAAGGCGATTGCCCTCGCGCTGGCGAACGAGGGCGCAGAGGTGGCGATATTCTCGCGCGACAGTGCCTACCTCGACCAGTGCGCCCGCGACATCTCGGCGACCGGCAGCAAGGTGTTCGCCGCGCTAGCCGACATCAGCGACGAGCAGCAGGTGGCCGACTTCATCGCAAAGGTGGCAAAGCAGATGGGTGGGGTGGACATACTGGTGAACAACGCGGGCCGCACCAGCCCTGACCGCTTCGCCGACCTCAGCGACGAGCAGTGGCTGGCCGATGTGGATGCCAAGCTGCTCGGCCCCATCCGCTGCACCCGTGCCGCCCTTCCCTATCTGCGC
>JBBSEE010000922.1:0-1268 GCA_038239995.1 Chloroflexia bacterium
AACTCCTCCTTGCCGATGCCCACCCGCAGGGGATACTGAGTGTGATACGCGGCCACACGGTCGGCGAGGCGGTCGCGCAACTCTTGCCCCGGCCCCGCTGCGATGTAGTAATCGCCAAGCTGCGTCGCCCGCCCCGCCGCCAGCAGGTTAGCGAGCGCGGGCCGCACAGTGGCAAGGTCGAGAGCGGCGGCAGTAGCGGCGGACTTCAGGTCGCGCGGCTGGGTGAGGGCGGCGAACAGCAGGTCGGCGGGACTGCCCTGCGCGAGGGTCGCCAGTTGCTCAAGCAGGCCGGGCTGGTAGCGGCGGTGGCGGCGGGGGTGGGGTTCGACAATCAGCCCGCCCGCCACTGTGTCACTGGGCGAGGGGCGGCGGAGGATGAAGTGGTCGCCGCGCCGGGCGATGATAGGGCGGGCGAGGCGGAGTTGCGCCCAGCCTTCTGCGCCGGGGGCGATGCGCTCGGCGTGCAGCAAGGTCAGGCGGGCGGGGGTTTCGTCCGCGCCCACGAACAGGTCTAGCGCGGCGTTTTGTTCGAGCGGCGGGCTGGTGGGCAGCAGAGTGAGGCGAACATCAAGGCGGTCGGTCGGTTCGAGGGGGATGGTGGACAGCACTTGCCCGCGCCGTAGCTGCTCCACCTCAATCCCGCTGAGGTTGACTGCCACCCGATTGCCATGCGGGGCGAGGTCGGCCTTGTGGCGGTGCATCTGCAAGCCGCGTATCCGTCCCTTAAGGCTGCCCCCTTGCGCGGTGGGGGCGATATACACCTCGTTAGCCACCCGCAGGCTGCCATCCAGCAGCGTGCCCGTCACCACCGTGCCGAAGCCCGCGATGGTGAAGGCGCGGTCAATCGGCAGGCGGGCGGAGCCGAGGTCGGGGCGGAGGGGGATGGCAGTCAACACCTCATCCAGCGCGGCCAGCAGCTCGGCTAGCCCCCGCCCGTCGCGGGCACTGACCGGCACGATGGGGGCGGAGGTGAGGCTGGTGCCAACTAGCAAGAGACGTATCTCCTCAGCTACCAACCCCAGCCAATCGTCGGCCACGAGGTCGCGCTTGCTGAGGGCGACCACCCCGCGTCGTACTTGCAGTAGGTCGAGGATAGCGAGATGCTCACGAGTTTGCGGCATCGGCCCATCGTCGGCGGCGATGACCAGTAGGGCGGCATCAATCCCCCCCACCCCCGCCAGCATATTCTTGATGAACCGCTCATGCCCCGGCACATCTACAATGCTGACCTCGCGCCCGCGGGGGAGTTGCAGCCACGCGACGCCGAG
>JBBSEE010000923.1:0-1267 GCA_038239995.1 Chloroflexia bacterium
ACTATCGGCCCGCGCCTACTAATGCGGCTGCCGACCCTGATGCCTACCTGCAACAGATGGCCGCCTACCTCGAACGGCTGCGCGAGGGCTGGCAAGAGCATCCCGATTGGGTAATCTGGGAGGTGGCAATCAAGGAAGGCTACGGCCTGAACGCACAAATCTCCCCCCTACCCGACGTGACCGCCAACACGGTCTATCGCGTCACCGACCCCGACCGCCAGCAGAGCTTCCTCATCACCCTCGACCACCGCCTCAGCCTCGAATTGCTGGACCAGTTGCCGCTAGCCCCCGATAAGACTACCATATTCGTCTGTCGCGCCGCGGCGTTGGACAGCAGCGTGGCCGCTAATCTGTCACTGCGCGGTCGGGTAAAGACCATCTAACCCCCACCCTAACCCTCCCCCACAATGGGGGAGGGAAATATGAACCCCAGCATGGGGGAGCGAAAAATGAACCCCCGCAATGGGGGAGGGGAGCTTTGGAGACGCGGATGCAATTCAAGTTCGATGCTGACCAAGAATACCAGAAGCGGGCGATAGCGGCGATAGTAGACCTGTTCAAGGGCCAAGCCAAGAGCGACGGCAACACCCCCAACTACAGCTTCGACACCGCCAGCCCGGTGGTTGCCAACGCCATAGACCCGCAAATCCCCCTGCTCGACAACTTGCAGGCGGTGCAAGCCGCCCATGACCTACCGCCCAACGCAGGGTTGGCCGCGCCCATCAGCCACAAGGTTGGCCTAGCCGACGGCAAGCGCGAGGTCGCCTTCCAGAACTTCACCGTCGAAATGGAGACGGGCACGGGCAAGACTTATGTCTATCTCCGCACCGCGATTGAGCTATACCTTGCCTACGGCTACAGCAAGTTCATCATCGTGGTGCCATCGCTGGCGGTGCGCGAGGGGGTAAAGAAGACGCTGGAGATTACCCACGCCCACTTCGGCCAGTTGTACGACAATCTGCCTTACGAATGGCGCGTATACGACTCGGACAGCCCCGCCCAAGTGCGCCAGTTCGCCACCGGCGACAGCCTGCAATTCATGATTATGACCATCGACTCGTTCAGCAAGCCGGGCCAGAATGTCATCTATAAATCCAACGACAAACTGAGCGGCGATACGCCCATTCACCTGCTGCAAGCCGTTCACCCCATCCTGATACTGGACGAGCCACAGAACATGGAGACCGCCAAGCGCGAGGAAGCACTGGCGAACCTGAACCCCGCCTTCGCCCTGCGCTACAGTGCCACCCACCGCGAGTATTATAAC
>JBBSEE010000924.1:0-1266 GCA_038239995.1 Chloroflexia bacterium
CGCCTTCATCGAGGGCAGCGCGTTCGTGTTCTTCAATATCGCCGAGGTCGCCGCCCTACCCCGCGTGGTGGATAGGAGCCAGCTACCCGCCGCCTCGGCCCAGAACAGCTTGGCGGACACCACCGTCGGGTTGATTAGCCCGCCGATTAGCGGCTTCCTATTCAAGAGCATCAGCCAAGCGTTCCCCTTCGTCTTCGATGCCGTCTCCTACGCCGCCTCGGTCGTCTCGCTATCGTTCATCCGCACCCGCTTCCAGCAAGAGCGGGTCAAGACCGAGCGCAACCTGCGCCGCGAAATCGCCGAGGGGGTAAGCTGGCTGTGGCAGCAACCGCTGATAAGGTTCATGTCCTTCCTCAGCGGGGCGATTAACATTCTGCTTACCGCTAGCTTCTTGACCCTCATCGTGTTGGCGAAGCAGCTAGCCGCGGACGAACCGAGCATTGGCCTGATGTTCAGCATCAGCGCGTTGGGTGGGCTAGTCGGCGCGGCAGTGGGGGGCTACTGCCAGCGACGGTTCAGCTTCGGGCAAGTGATTATCGGCACGGTGGCAGTGCAGGCGGTTCTCTTCCCCCTGCTGCTACTCGCCCCCAACATCTGGGTGATTGGCGTTATCAATGCGATTTTGACGATGATGGGGCCAATCTACATCATCACCCAGTTCAGCTATCGGCTCGCCCTCATCCCCGACCGACTACAGGGGCGGGTGAACAGCGCGGTGAGGCTGATTGCTTTCAGCGGGTTGCCGATAGGCTCCGCGCTGGGTGGCATCCTGCTCGAACACGTGGGGGTGAACGCCACCCTCATCATCTTTAGCGTGTGGATGCTACTCATCGCCATCGCCACCGCGCTCAACGGCTACGTGCGTAACGCGCCGCCGATAGAGCAAGTGCAGGCCGAAGGGTAAGCGAAGGTTTGAGGTTTGAGGTTTGAGGTTTGAGTGATGTAGGGCGTGATTTATCCCCCCAATGCGGAGGGCCAGCCAACGGATGCGTAAAAACAGATAAACGAATGGGCCGACGTAGGGGCGCAGCACATCCGCCTATCCGCATCAAGCTAAGGAGCAAAGGTGAAGAGCTGCGGGGGTCTGGGGGTCAGCCCCCAGCTGGTGACGGTGGATGTGACTGACCTACATTATCAATCACCAACGGCTGCATCACGTCCCTCATCGCTCAGTTACAATTGGCATACCCTCCCATCACCAGCTGGGGGTTGTACCCCCGACCCCCAGATGCCCCCCCCCGCGCGGCCCCCCGTCAAACCCAGCTA
>JBBSEE010000925.1:0-1262 GCA_038239995.1 Chloroflexia bacterium
TAATCAGGTCTCCATCGAGCATGATGCTTACCATCTCCTTTAATCTTGTTTAACGGACGGCACTACTTCGAGCGGGCTGCCAATCACAAAATCGCAGCCATGATTGCCATCTAGCACACAGCCGGTTAGCCGCACCGACGAGCCGAGGGCCTGCCCCAGCATGGTCTGCTCCATGTCGCAAATCTCGCGGTGACGCTGGGCGACCGCAAAGTAGGGGCAAGAGGCGGTGTGTAGCACCATCAGGTTGCCCTGCTGCTGCACTTCGAGGGGGAGGCCCTTGTCCGCCAGCAGGGCAGCAAGGTTGTGGAGGCGGTCGAGGATGTGCTGGCCGCCACCCATATTCGCGGCGTACTTGGCGGCGGCGCGGGCACTAATCCGCTGCAACAGCAGGTTCAGCTTCTCTTGCCCATCGAGCGCGAGTATCTCCTCCAGCAGCATATTGGTGAGGTCGCCGTACTCTTTGGGGAATAGCTCCTGCCCCTTGTCGGTAAGCGAATAGACGAAGTAGGGGCGGCCCAGTTCGCCCTTCACCTTCACACGGTTGGCGATGATGTAGCCGTCGGCCAGCAGGGCGGTTAGTTGTTCGCGCACGGCAGTGGTGGTGCGCCCCAGTTCGCGCTCAAGCTCCTTGACCGTGACCTCGCCGCGCCGCTGCACCAGCCGCAAGATTGCCAGCCGCGCCGAGTCGTGCCCGCCCGATTCCAGCGTCACGCTCTGCCGCCCCGCCTTCTGTCCCGCATCCATGTCGTTCACGCCATTCCTGCCCTTCTATGGTGCAACCCAGTGTCTTAGGGTATTTTACCACAAGCGTGAGCTTAGAGTCAAACTTTCTACAGGAAAAGCTGTTTTTTGTCCCCATCTTACCATCCTCCCACCAAGTCGAGCTATTAGGGCAAAGTGCTAGTTGCAATAACACGCACAAGAGATGGGTTCAACCCGGTAGGGGCGCAGATTTATCGCGCCCTAGTGAGCGTGTGTTAATGCCGAACTAGCACTTTGCCCTATTAGGCAGCGGGTACAATCATTTAGCTATTGACGGGACGCTGATTCTGGGCTATGATGCACGCAGTAGCAGTACCGTGTTCATCATATCGGCTAGACAGGAGGCAAGCAATGAGCGACAACCATGCTAATCGCCCACCACAGCAGGGCGGTAATAACCAGCAGGGCGGCAACGTGAATACTGGGGACGTGTCCGGCGGTAGTGTTGCGGGTCGTGATGTCACCAATCGCGGCAATGTCAATACCGAAGGTGGAGGCTA
>JBBSEE010000926.1:0-1262 GCA_038239995.1 Chloroflexia bacterium
CGCCCACGTAGTAGCCACCGCGGCTGCCTAGCTTGCGGGCCACGCGGCGAAGGGCGGCGGGGTCGGGCTTACGTAGCACATCGCCGGTGATGGCAATTGGCGGTTGGCGTAGGTTATCTGGCAGGCGGTTGAGCGCAATCGTCATCTCCAGTGCGATGCGGCCCGTAATCAGCCCCCACTTAGTCAGCCCCATCGCGGCTAGCTCGTCCATTAGCTCTGCGCCCGCGAAGGCTAGCTCGTCCTCGCACATCCCGCGCCGCACGGTGTATTGCGGCTCGACCCCCAGCTTGCTGCGAACTAGCTCCGCGCCCCAGTATATCTCGGCGCAGACCTGCTGCACCATCTTCCAGTCGGGTCGCGCCGCGGCGGGCAGACTGGCTAGCAACCCCGGCAACCCACCCTGTTGTTGCGCCGCCAACTTGCTCAGGTCGGGGGCAAGGCGGCGCAAGGTGGCGGTATCTTTGACACCCCCCCTCAATCCCCCCCTCCAGGGGGGGAGGATTTGCGAGTTCCCCTGCAAGGGGGGGAAGAATCCGAGCCGCACCGCGTTGTAGATAGCCGTCACCGCATAGACCAAATCGAAGTCGTCGTTGAAGCCGCCCGCCTGCTTGAAGGCGGCCACCTCGGCGGCGGTGAGCAGTGATACCCCGCTATCGGCCAACCCATACACGTGGGTGAAGATGAAGGGGACGGTTACAGTGTCGAACTCGATGATGTGCGAGTTGTCTATCAGCACCCCATCCATGTCGAACACCACTGTATCGGGTTGGAAGCCGCGCCGCTTGGCCGCCACATCGGGGTTAATCCACATTGGGCTAGCTTTACTCTTCCACCGGAATGGTCACTTCCACCTTGGTGCCGCGCCCCACCTCGCTCTCCATCCCGAACCGCCCACCTAGCATCTCCACCCGCTGGCGCATATTGGCGATACCCAACGCCTTCTGGCCCTCGCCCCCCTCCAATTTCTGGGCGGGGTCGAAGCCACCCCCGTTGTCCTCTATAGCAAGGTTGAGGTCGCCCTCGTCAAGCTCGAAGCTGATTTGAACGTGGCTGGCGTTGGCATGAGCGGCCACGTTGGCAAGGGCCTCCTGCACGATGCGGAACATCGCTACCTCCACGGCTTGGGGCAAGCGGCCCTTCACCCCGCTCACGGTCAGGCTGGCGGTGATTTTGCTCTTCTCGCTGAAGGCTTGCAGGTAGCGGCGCAGGGTGGGTTCAAGGCCGAGGTCGTCAAGGATCATGGGGCGGAGGTCGAAGATGAA
>JBBSEE010000927.1:0-1261 GCA_038239995.1 Chloroflexia bacterium
CCACCACCCGGTGCAGCGTTCAGTATTAGGTAGATGATAAACGACGAAACCACCAGCACGATAAGGCCTTGGGTGATGCGCCGTACCAGAAAAGTAGTCATCCTACATCTCCTCCTTGAGGTGATTGCCCCCGTTGGCTATGAAACGTTAATCTCAACTTATCAGGTTATTGGGCTGCAACTTAGTATGGGTGTTACCAGTCTAGCAGAAGGATACGGACTTGTCAACTGCCCTCTTGCCGATGTCTAGGCAATTTTCTTGCCAGCTTATGGGCTGTTGCCGTTCTGCTTATATGATATACCCCATTGCTGCCTATACGGTTCAGTTTTGTTGAGCTGCTAATCGTAATTTAATCGCGCATTGACCGCCGCGCCGCGCTGTCGTATAATCTATCACATCATCCGTAACCCACCCGCTGGGTTTGCGTTGTACCAATTGGCTTGCCGCCGCGAAGGATAGAGTAACTTTATGGAAGCGAATCGCCCCCGTATCGAACTGATGAACTCGGATGCCAGCCGCGCCTACGAGGCGGTGGACGACGACATCGCCTATATCGGCGCGTACATTGATGAGGAGCCACCTTACGTCCCCGTGGGGGATGAGCCGCCCCTTGCTGAACCGGAAGTGGCTCCACCCGCCGAGGCGCAGGGGCATGAGTTGCAACGCCGCACCAGACGCGGCTCACGGGGGCGAGGCAAGGCAGCCACTAGCCAAAAGATGAACCCGCTACAGCACTTCGAGGCCTTCTTCGAGGGCCTGTTCGAGGGTAGCTTCACCCGCCTGTTCCGCAGCAAAATCCAGCCCGCCGAGCTTGCCCACAAGCTGGAGCGGGCGATGGAGGATGGGCAGCAGGTCAGCGTGGGCAAAACCTTCGCCCCTAACGCCTATCAACTTGAACTCAACCCCGAAGATTACGCCCAATTCGCGGACTTCAAGGCCAGTTTGGAACACGAACTCGCCGAGTACATCAACCGCGTCGCCCGCCAGCGCGGTTATCGGCTGACCACCCGCTTCCCGCTCGTCACCTTGGTGGAGAACGAACGGGTGGGGCGGCGCGACATCCACGCCAGCGGGCGCATCGTGGACCCCCGCGTGGACCCTGAAGCCGCCGCCGCACTGGAGGGTGAAATCGAACGCACCCGCGCGATGCGTATCCCTCCCCAGTATCTTGCCGCCCCCCGCCCCTCCGCCCTAGTGGTCATGTCCGGCAAGCAGCGAGGGGCTAGCTTCCCAGTCGAGGGGGCGCAGACCATGATTGGCC
>JBBSEE010000928.1:0-1256 GCA_038239995.1 Chloroflexia bacterium
GACGCGCACGAACTGTTCCCTGAGATTGACAATCGCTGGGTGCGGCTGAAGAAGCGGTATTGGAGCAAGATGGAGCGGCGGCTGCTGCCCAAGTGCGACGCGGCCAGCACGGTCAACGAGTTCATCGCCGACGAGATGGCGGGCCGCTACCATGTGCCACCCCCGACGGTGATATACAACGCCACCAACCCGCCCCCCGGCTTTGATGCGGCCAATCCGCCCAACCACCTGCGCGAGGCGTTGGGGCTGGGGGGGGAGACGCGCATCGCCCTATTTCAAGGCTGGATGGCGGCGGGGCGGGGGCTAGAGAACCTCGTGCTGTCCGCCAAGTTTCTGCCCACCAATATTGTGGTCGCCATGCTGGGCTTCGGCGAGTATCGCGCCAAGCTGGAGGGGATGGCACTGGCAGCGGGGCTGGGCCAGAGGGTACGCTTCCTCGATGCGGTGCCGCAGAGCAAGCTGGTGGAATACTGCGCCTCCGCCGATGTTGGCCTCATCCCCTACCAAGCGGTAGACTTGAACAACTACTACTCCTCGCCCAACAAGTTGTTCGACTACATTGTGGCGGGCCTGCCGATTATCGCCAACGACTTGCCCTTCCTCCGCAAGATGATTATCGGGGAGGGGTTGGGGATTGTCACCGAACTGGATAGCGCGGAACACTTCGCCACCGCCATTCGCAGCCTGCTGGGCAATGATGCGCTACTCATCGAAACGCGGGCTAATCTGCTCCGCGCCGCGCAAGTTTACAATTGGGAGGTGGAGGGCAAGAAAGTGGTGGGGATGTATCAGGGGCTATTTTCCACTAATTGATTGTGCCTTAGCCAATCAGCGGTTGCTGAGTGGGGGATTGATGAACTGGAATGGGCTGGTTCAGGCTTCAGCTACAACCGTGTCGGCTCTTCGGGTCGCCAATGACTCGCGGTAGCGGCGTTCACGATTGTTCCAGAAGGTTGTCGTGACCCCTAGTGTCTTCTCTAGCTGAATCGCCATCTCCTGCTATACCCCCACCAAGCGCGTCAACCCCGCCGCCAGCGCGACCGCAGTGCCGACCGGCAAGCCGTAGCCGAGGCCATACTCCATGCCCATCACTGGGCCGTGACCGAGGCCGATGACGATGCCGGAGAAGCCGAACTCGGACACCCCCGACAGCACATCGCTGAACACTGAGGCTAGCCATACTACTAGCACCACCGTGAGCGCGACGGTCAGCCCCGCCAGCCACCATGTCAGCCCCTGCGTCAGCACCGCCACAA
>JBBSEE010000929.1:0-1256 GCA_038239995.1 Chloroflexia bacterium
CAACAAGCTGCTCTATGAGGCGGAGCGGACGGGATGGTTCGTCAGACCTGAGCTACGCGACTGGATGCGGCGCAAACGCTATTCGTTGCGCCAACTGTTCGCCAGCGTGCCCGCCGCCTCGCCCCCCCGCATTCCGATTAGCAGCACCGACCAAATGGTAATGAGCGAGATTAGCAACGTGGCCGGTTATCGCCCCCGCGTCACCCGCCCGCTGCTCACCAGCTTGCCGCTGCGCCGCATCCAACCCCCCCGACATGGCGCGGCCTACCTCGATCTGCTGCTCATCGCCGTCATCCTGTTCTGGGCGTGGCAGAACACCAACACCTACTTTATGAAGTACAATCACAGCCAGCCATGGAGCGGCATCACCACCCCGGCCCGCTACATCCAGTCGCTGGGCACCGATTACTACGTTTACTACATGGGAATGCACAAGTTCTACTTCAATCATGGCGACATCCTCTACCTCGCCCCCAACGCGACCGGCACCAACTTCTACAACCCGCCCGACCTGCTGCCGATTCACGATGTGACCACCAAGACGCTGGCCTTCCTCATCTTCACCTACCACACGCCCTACCTCGACGCGCTCAAGCAGTTCTATCCCGATGGGCAGAGTGCAGGGGTGCATTACCCTGCGGACGGTGCGCTCGCCTTCACCGCCTATGCCGTCTCCGCCGCCCAAGTGGTGGGCCACCAAGCCCTCACCGCCCACTACTATCGCAGCCCCGACCTCGCCGCCGACCCCGGCGCGGCTCTAGTCAGCGTGGCGGCGACTAATCTTAGTGCATTGGTGGGGGCGCATGGGCAGGCGGGTAGCGTGCGGGCGGACGGCGGCCTATACGCCCCCAGCTATGGACGCTATGAGTTTGAACTAAGCGGCAACGGCAAGGCCGCGCTGTACCTAGACGGCAGCAGATGGGCGCAACTGGAGGCGGGCGGCCCGCTCACCACTAGCCTGATACTGGCGAGCGGCTGGCACCACCTCAGCCTGCGCGGGGCGGGGTCGCAGGTGGGTCTGCGCTGGCAGCCGCCCTCCGGTCCGCGGGGCGACATCCCCGCCAACTATCTGTACAATGGCCCGCTCTCTAATCAGCAATACGGCTTGAGCGGCACGTATCGTCTCGCCAATGGTGAAGTGGCCGCCCGCCGCGTTGACCCCTTCATCGGCTTCCTCGACACTCAGCACCTAGTGGGGGCGACGGGGCGGTTCAGCCTACAGTGGAGCGGCAGCCTCATCGCCCCCGCCACCGACA
>JBBSEE010000930.1:0-1255 GCA_038239995.1 Chloroflexia bacterium
CAGCGGCGGAGTCAGCCAGGCCGGCGTAGATATGCTTCTCTCCCACCCCGGCGCGACCGACGGGGCCAGCGGGAGCTTCGGGGGGGTTACTCAGATGCTGCTGTGGAGCAATACCGACTCGAATGGCGACACGGTGGGGTCGGCCAGCTTCAGCGGCAGCCTCGGCGCGGGGCCAACCGATATGCTACTGCGGTTGCCCTATAACTACTCCGTGAACGGCAGCCGCAGCATCAGCTTCAGCCTAGACGAGGTAGACGTTACCGACAACTAGACCAACGGAAACGAACAATTGGCACGGCAGACTGGAAGCTGCCGAGGCTTAATCAGGGGCGGACGATTGGGTAATCGTCCGCCCTTGTGCTACCCGCGAAAAACATCTGATATGATTCGCAAAAAGAACACAAAAGAACACATTTTGACTCTAGCTCTATGCTACAATAAAGTAGGCGGTATCCGCAAGCGCGGCCCTCGGTCCGATGCTACCGCCCCGCGTTTACAGGTTAACTTAGTACGCACCGCGAGTGCGAAAGGAGCGTTAGTATGAGGCGTAGAGCAACGGGATTTTCCCTCATCGCCGCGATGATGCTGGTGGTGATGGCGATGAGCGGGACGGCGTTTGCCAAGAAGCTGGTGGTGCTGTCTTTCCCCTTCAACGGTGACACGCAGGGTTTCACCGCGAGTATCGGCCCCTCCAGCCCCAACGGACGGGGCTGCCACGACAGTGTTAGCACCAGTTGGGAGAATGGCACGCTGGCGGTTTCGGCGACATTGGAGCAAGGTTGCACCGAGGGTCGCAATGTCTTCCTTGATAAGCTGGTGGTGCTGTTGGACGGGGTACAGAACCCCGGCCTAGACATGGTGATTAGTGACCCCAACAATGCCCTCAACATCAACGGCTGCCGCACGATCTTCACGGCAATCGCCTCGCCCAATACCCGCAGCGCAAACCTAATCCCCGGCTTCTCCTCCAGAGGCTGGACCCCGTTGAGCGCACTCTGGTCGGATAACGCCAACAGCGGCTCGTCGAACCTTGAGATGGTTATCCCTCTCCGCAGTGCGGAAGCCGGTAGCACCTCGATTAGGTTCTACGTTGATAACGTCCAGCTTTCCAGCAACTAACTAGCCCGGCAAATGGGCAACAAGGGGGCGGCGCGAAACGGTGCCGCCCTTTTTGCGGGCCGTGATTATTTGACAAGGGGGGGCAGTAGGTGTATAATATAGCTTACATCGGCGGGGGGATGCGCTTTGCCACCCC
>JBBSEE010000931.1:0-1253 GCA_038239995.1 Chloroflexia bacterium
CCGCGTAGTCCCCGCCCCACCACCATGAAGTCGCTGAGGTCGCCCAGCAATTCGGCGACGGGCATCGGCTTCTTGCCCCCGCTGATGAGGCTATCCTGCATCGTCAGCTTGTTCGCCTTCACCCCCATCACCTCGGCGGCAATGTCCAATATCTGCTTGCGGGCATCGAGGGCGGCCATCTGCACTGCCGGACTCATGCTCGGCACGGTCATACTCCCCGCGCTGAGGGGGGCGTACACGCCGAGGCTGGTATCGCCCACATGAACGCGCACATCGACGAAGCGGAAGCCCAACGCTTCGGCAGCGACTTGACCTAGCACCGTCTTGGTGCCGGTGCCAATGTCCTGCGTGCCAGTAATCACATCGGCAGTGCCGTCCGAGTTGACCTTGATGACTGCGTGGGCGGGTGGGCCACCCCCTCCCCCCCATATTTGGCTCGCCATCCCGTAGCCGCGCCGCAGGTCGGGGTTGGTGGAGTCAACTTTGGGGCGGTCCGCTGTGGTGCGCGAATACCAGCCGATTAGCTGCGCCCCGCGTTCGTAGGCGGCCCGCAAGCCCTTGCTGCTGTACGGCAGGTTGTTGGGGGGGTGACGCTCGGCGTAGTTCTTCTTGCGGAACTCCAGCGCATCCATCTTCACCTTCTCGGCCAGCATATCCATCAGGCTCTCCAGCGCGAAGTTGCCCTCGACGAAGCCGGGGGCGCGGAAGGCGGAGTCGCGGCCCAAATGGGTGTACAGCGAGTAGGTTTCGGTGGAGACGTTGGCGCAGCGGTACATCTCCTGCACTGGCCCAGCAATCGGCATCCCCCCCCAGCCGTATGCGCCGGTGTTGGCGTGGGCAGTCAGCTTGAGAGCAACTAGGGTGCCATCCTTCTTCACCCCGCCCGCAATCTGCTGCACGGTGCTGTCGCGGTTGCCGGTGACAAGGTTCTCCTCGCGGCGGTCCAGCATCAGCTTGACCGGACGACCGGCCTTGCGGGCCAGCAGCGCGGCGATGAGGGTGTACTTGCCCGCCCCGTTCTTCGAGCCGAACCCGCCGCCCATGTAGTGCTTGATTACGCGCACCTTGTTCAAGGGCAGGCCCAGCTTGTCCGCCACCCGCTGGCGCACCCCGAAGATGTGCTGGGTGCTGTCCCAGATGGTCAAGTTGTCGCCCTCCCATTGGGCCACGCTGCCATGCGTCTCCAAGCAGTTGTGCAGGGCGGTGGGGGTGTGGAAGGTGGCTTGCACCACGTAATCGGCATCCTTGAACCC
>JBBSEE010000932.1:0-1249 GCA_038239995.1 Chloroflexia bacterium
ATTCGCCAATGCACCGCCGACGGGCTGAACATCAACATCACCCTCCTGTTCGGGATTGACCAGTACGAGGAGGTAATGGAAGCCTACCTCAGCGGACTAGAGGAGCGGGTAAGGAAGGGGCTGCCGATTGACCGCATCAACTCGGTCGCCAGCTTCTTCGTCAGTCGGGTGGACACGCTGGTGGACAAGCGGCTCGACGACCTGATTAAGGAACACCCCGACAAGGCCGACGAGTTGAAGGCTCTGCACGGCAAAGCGGCGATTGCCAACGCCAAGATTGCCTATGCCCACTTCAAGCGGGTGTTCAGCGGGCCGCGCTGGGAGGCGTTGCAGGCGAAAGGGGCGACCATCCAGCGACCGCTGTGGGCCTCCACCAGCACCAAGAATCCCGCCTACCCCGACACCATCTACGTGGACAACCTAATTGGCCGCCCCACCGTCAACACCATGCCGCAGGTGACGGTAGACGCTTTCGCCGACCACGGCCACCTCGCCGCCACGCTGGAGCAGGGGCTGGCCGAGGCCGAGGCGCAGGCCGCCCAGTTCAAACAATGGGGCATTGACCTCGAAGCAGTCGCCGCCGAGCTACAGGTGCAAGGGGTCAAGCTGTTCAGCGAAGCCTACGACAAGCTGGGCGCGGCCCTCAGCCAGAAGCGTGACGAACTACGAGGCTAGACAGGTTTGAGGTTTGAGTGGGAGTGATGAATGCGGTAGGAGCGGGTTACACTCGTCCTGCCCAAGCGCATCACCATAAAGCCTCTCCCAGCGGGAGAGGTTTGGTGAGGGAGAATGGCCCAGTGCATCAACGTTCATCGCAACTACCTAACCCCTATGCAACCCAATCTGCAATCTACAATCCAAAATCGGAGGTGTTATGGACCTAGAGCAAGCAGCCCAGCCGACACTGGACAAGCTGATCGCCGACAACTTCTGCCCGCGCATCGCGGCGAAGGACGGCAGTGTGTGGACTACCACCGCCGCGCCGGAGGATGACCCCGCCCACTGGCTGGGTTGGATGGACATTGCGGGGCAGATGCAGGGCAAGATCGCCTCGCTCAACCAGTTTGCCCAAGATGTGCGCGATGCTGGCTATCTGGATGCCGTGCTGCTAGGGATGGGGGGCAGCAGCCTCGCCCCAGAGGTGATGCGCCGCACCTTCACCCCCGGCGACGATTACCCCACCAATGGCTACCTCCGCCTCCATGTGCTAGACACCACCGACCCCGCCAGCATCCTCGCGGTCGAGCAG
>JBBSEE010000933.1:0-1249 GCA_038239995.1 Chloroflexia bacterium
AGGCCACGATTGCCCGCACCGCCAGTGCGCGGTGGGGGGGTGGGGCAGACCGCGTTGGGGGCGAGACTGGGGTTAGGTTGAGTAACTGGGCCTGCTTGGGCGAGGGAGCCGAGCAGGGTGATGCTGCACATCGCCACCAGCAGCGCGAAGCTGCTGAGGTGACGCAAACGCCGGGGGTGAGACATGGGCTACTTTCCTTCCTTCTTCTTCTATGACCAACCTGATGTTCGGAGGCGCGACTGGGTGGGGGATGCCATTATAGCACACTGCAAGGGGATTGGTTAGGTGTCAGTCTACCGCTGCGGCAGGCGCACCATCAATTCGCGGGCGCGGTGGGCGGTGTCGCCGTCGGGGTCGAGGTCTTGCGCCCACTGAAGCTCGTCGGTGGCCTGCACGGTGTCGCCCATGCTAGCGTAGACGGCACCGAGGTGATAGTGGATGCGGGCGGAGCCGGGGTCGAGGGCCACAGCGCGGGTGAGCGCGTCCTTGCCGGAGTTGGGCTGCTTATCGCAGAGGTGCTGCGCCCAGCCTTGTGCGTCCAGCCCCTCAGCCTCGTCCGCCTGCCCCGCCGCCATCGCTGCCTTGTAGCCATTGCCGCCGCAGAGGTGGTAGCCGCTATCGAGGTAGAAGCGGGCCAATTGCGCCTGCGCCGCCGCCCCGCTCGGCTGGCCCTGCGCCATACTCGCGTAGGTGGTCAGGGCGGTCTCCGCCGCCTCATAGTCGCCCACCCGCAAGTCGAGGTCATACTCATCGAGGTAGATGAGTGGATTGGCGGGGTCAGCGGCATGAGCGGCGGCAACTTCGCGGCTGGCCTTGTCGCGGTCGAGGCTGGGTAGGCTGAGGTAGTAGCGAACGTAGAGATGATGTGCCAGACTGCTATGGGGGTCAATCTGGAGCGCGTGTTGCAAATCCTGCTCCGCGCCCACGAAATCGCTCTCGCGGACGCGGCAGACGCTGCGGTAGGCGAACAGGTCGGCGATGGGGGCGGCCTTATCCATGTTCGCGGCGGCGGTATCCAAGGCCACCCGACTGAGGCCGCACTCATCCACCGCCAGATAGGCTGCGCCGATGATGGTGAACACCGCCGCCTCATTGCTGCCCTGCGCCTGCAACTCGCGCCCCCGCTGCACGGTAGCAGCAAAACCGCTCGCCCGCGCTTGCAACTGCGGCAGGGTAATCGCTTGCATCACCCTAATCGTGCCGCTCAAGTTCGCGCTGGCGTGTAGCAGGGCGGTGTAGTAGGCGACCC
>JBBSEE010000934.1:0-1238 GCA_038239995.1 Chloroflexia bacterium
ACCGACCCGGCCCTCAACCAGCCACCGCTAATTCCGGTCAACGTGACCGTGCCCGCGCAGTACAACGCCATTTACAACGGGCCGCGCACCGTAGACCTGCCGTCGGGGTTCAGCATCAGCGTGTATGCAGCGGGGGCGGCCTCGGCGCGGCTGCTCACCGTAGGGGCGTGCGGTGACATCTTCGCGGGCAGCTTCAGTGGCGTGACCTATCGCTTCCCCGACCGCAACCATGACGCGGTGGCCGATAGCGTCATCACCTTCACGCAAGGTTTGCCCATCCCCACCAACAGCATCGAATATTACGGCGGCAAGTATTATGTGGCGACCCATACCAGCGTGGAACGCTTCGACCAAGCCACCTGCGACAGCGGCCCATCCAATCAGTTTACCCTCGTCAACGGCCTGCCCAGCGACGGCCAGCACACCACCCGCACGGTAGTGCATGGGCCAGACGGTTCGATGTACGTAGCCCTCGGCTCACCCTGCAACATCTGTCGGCTGGGCAGTTTCGACCCCAAGCTGGCGGCGGTACTACGCTTCCCCCCCAGCGGGCCATACGAGGTGTTCGCCACCGGCCTGCGTAACGATGTCGGTTTGGCAATCCGCCCCGGCACTAACGAACTCTGGTCCGTGGAGAACGGGCGCGACCAACTCAGCGACGATGAGCCGACCGAGGAGGTCAACCTCGTGCAGCAGCACCACTTCTACGGCTGGCCCTACTGCTACGATGACGGCACCCCCGACCCCCAATTGCCCCCGCCCCCCGACAAGCCCTACTGCACCACGATGATGACCAAGCCGCTGGTGAAGATGCAGGCCCACTCCGCCCCGCTGGGGATGGTGTTCACCGCCGACAGCAACCTCGCCTTTCCCCCCAACTGGAAGAAGGGGCTGTTCGTCGCCTTTCACGGCTCCACCTTGCGCTCTGTACCCACTGGCTACAAGATTGTGTACATCCCCGCCTTCGCTGGGCAGGGGCTAGGACACGGTTGGAACCCGCCCACCATAGACTTCACCGCGCAGAACAACTCGTGGCGGCCCGTCGGTCTAGCGATTGGGCCGGACGGTGCGTTGTACATGAGCCGCGACAATGGCGATGGCACCATCTACCGCATCACCTACACTGGCGCAACGGTGCGGGGGTCACAAGGCGGCAATCACTTAGCTGACGATGCGTGTGGATGCGATTTGGCGGGGAAAAGGAGGAAACGCGCGGGGGTCTGGGGGGTTGACCCCCA
>JBBSEE010000935.1:0-1232 GCA_038239995.1 Chloroflexia bacterium
ACCGCTGATGAGGCCATGGACCTAGTCGAGGAGATGATTGACGACCTTGATGTGGTGGACGGTGCGACTATCGTGCTATGTCCCCCCTTCGTGGCCTTGTACCCGCTGGTGGATATACTGGAGCAGACCAGCGTGATGCTGGGGGCGCAGAATATGCACTCCGAGGAAGCGGGGGCGTACACCGGCGAAATCTCTCCCGCGATGGTGGCCGACTTGTGCGACTACGTCATCCTCGGCCACAGCGAACGGCGGCAATACTTCGGCGAAACCGATGCGGGGGTGAACCAGAAGATTAAACTCGCCTTCAAGCACAACCTCATCCCCATTGTCTGCGTGGGCGAGAGCCTCGCGCGATACGAGGGGGGTGCCACCGAAGAGGTGGTCGGAGGCCAGCTACGCCTCGCCCTCGAAGGCCTGCCCCCGCACCATGCCCGCGAAGTGGTGATTGCCTACGAGCCGATATGGGCGATTGGCACGGGCCGTGCTGCCACCCCTGAAGGCGCGAACCAGACCATCGCCTACCTGCGTCGCACCCTGCTGGCGATGTACAGCCCGGTGGTCAGCGGCGCGGTGCGAATCCTCTACGGCGGCAGCGTCACCGCCGCGAACATCCGCGACCTGATGACTCAGCCGGAGCTAGACGGCGCATTGGTAGGTGGGGCTAGTCTCAAGCCCGACGACTTCGTGCGTATCTGCGCGGTCACGGCGGAGTTGAAGGGGGTGGGGTAGGATGGCAAAACGGCACATCCTCATACTGATAGTCCTCGGCCTCGCCGCTATCATTATCGGAGTGCTGTCCTACCGTGAACCCTTGCGCTACACTATAGATGTAGGTGATGGCTACGATGTCCCCTTCATCGCGGGGATGGAGCCGCCGCTGCCCACCGATGAGCAAGCCTATCGTTGGACTAATGGCGCGGCGTTGGTGCATATCGGGGGGCTAGCCAGCAGCTACCCGCTCACCGTCAGTATCCACACCACCGTGGATGCACGGCCCAGCTACGTACAGAGTACCCCCCTAACCCTCACCGTGACCGCCAACGGCCAGCAGGTGTTCAGCCAAGCATTGGGCGACAAGGCGGAGTGGTACGATATGCTGGTCGCGCCCCCCGCCTCCGGCCAGCTTGACCTCATCCTGCGTACCCCCACCGTCGCGGCACAGAACGGCCTCTATCAGCGCGGCATGACCGTGGAGGCGATTGCCCTGCAACCGGCTACCGACCCGCCACCCT
>JBBSEE010000936.1:0-1231 GCA_038239995.1 Chloroflexia bacterium
ACCTCAAACCTCAAACCTCACCTCCGGCTGGGCGATGCTGCGCGATGTGCATCACGCCCTGTTGCGCGAACGGATTGACGCGCTGAACATTCAGTACCAAACCGGCGCGTATGGGATGCACCCTGCGGTCAATCTATTGCCCCTCTACCTCAAACTGCGCGGCAACCCCGCCCGCGTGGTCGTCACCTTCCACGACCTGCTGCTGCCCTATCTGTTCCCCAAAGCGGGGCGGGTACGCAAGCTGGCGAACTGGCTGCTGCTCGCCTTCAGTGATGCGGCGATTGTCACCAACGCCGAGGACGCGGCGGCAACCACGCACTGGGGCGACAAGGTCAGGGTGATACCTATCGGCAGTAACATCGCCGCGCGTCCGCCCGACGGCTACCAGCGCGAGGCGTGGCGACAAGCACACGGCATAGACCATCGGGATATGTTGATTGCATACTTTGGCCTGCTCAACCCCAGCAAGGGGCTGGACACCCTGCTCGATGCGCTGGCAGAGTTGCCGCCCCACTTCAAGCTGGCGATAATCGGTGGCGGCACCGGCGAGAGCGACCCCACTAATCGCGCCTACGCCGCGCAGATTGACACGCAGATAGAACGGTTGGGGCTGGGTGGGCGTATAATGCGTAGTGGGCAATTGCCAGAGCGCGAAGTGTCGGCGTGGCTATGTGGCGCGGACATCGCCGCCCTGCCCTTCCGCGACGGCGCATCGCTACGGCGGGGCAGTCTACTGGCCGCCTTGACGCACGGCCTGCCCACCGTGTCCACACAGAATGCCAGCCAGCGGATTAGGTTCAACCCGGCCAGCCAGCGGATTAGGTTCAGCGGAGCAGCGGATAAAACGGATAAAGCGGAAAGTGTTGATGGTGACGGCGATGGCTTGCCGCAACTGTGCGATGGCGAGAACCTGCTGCTCGTGCCGCCCACCGATGCCGCCGCCCTAGCGAAGGCAATCCAGCGGCTAGCCGACGACCCCCACCTGCGGGCACGACTGAGCGCGGGTGGCAAGCAACTAGCCGCCCAAGTCGGCTGGGAGGCGATTGGGGCACGGGTGCGCGAGGTGATGACGAAGCGAAGGGATGAGGTTTGAGGGATGAGGCGTTATAGCAAGGGATTAGTGTGGGGGTCTGGGGGGTTGACCCCCAGAGGTTGACCACGAGATAAGCCAATGTGAACGCCGCCGCAGCAAGGTTAGTAGCTTACAACTGGCATTCGCCCTATTCGCACG
>JBBSEE010000937.1:0-1229 GCA_038239995.1 Chloroflexia bacterium
CGTTTTGTTGCGGGCGGATAACGCTTATGCTATAGTGTCGAACAGGAACGCAGTTCAACCTTGCCGCACAAAGGAAAGCTACAATGAACGAAAACACCAACATGGACGCACTCATCACCGCCTTGCGCGAGTGCGTGGGTGCAGCATATGTCCGCACCGCCGACCTCGATGATTGGGGTCATGATGCCAGCGACGCGCGGGGGGAGGCCAGCATCGTGGTCACCGCGGCGACTACCGACGAGGTGGCCGCCGTGGTGCGCGTCGCGGCCCAATACCGCGTGCCCATCGTGACGCGCGGGGCGGGCAGTGGGCTGGCGGGCGGGGCGGTGCCGAGCGGGAGCAGCATCGTGCTTGACCTTGCGCGGATGAACCGTATCGTGGAGCTTGATGCCCCCGCCATGACCGTCACCGCCGAGGCTGGGGTAGTCACCGGCGATTTGCAGGCAGCAGTGGAGGCGCAGGGGCTGTTCTATCCCCCCGACCCCGCTAGCGTAAGCTGGTGCAGCATCGGCGGCAATGTCGCCTGCAACGCGGGCGGACTCCGTGCCCTGAAATATGGTGTGACCCGCCAGTACGTGCTAGGTATCACCGTACTGATGGCTGATGGGCAGGTGCTGCGGCTGGGCGGCAAGACCCATAAGCAAGCGTCCGGCTACGCCCTGCTCCAACTATTCATCGGCTCCGAGGGCACGCTGGGTATAATCACCGAAGTCACGCTGCGACTGATACCCCGGCCCCCGGCGCGGGCCACCCTCAGCGCATTGTTCCCCACCCTAGAGGCGGCCAGCGCGACGGTCACGGCGGTGTTGCACGGCGGCAGCCTCCCTTCGGCTATCGAGTTGATGGACCACCGCACCTTGCAGGCTATCGAGGCGGTGCTGCACCTCGGCTTGCCCCAAGATGCGGGCGCGATGCTGCTTATCGAGCAAGATGGCATGGTGCAAAGCGCGATTGGCGAGGAACTGGCGATGTTGGGGGTTATCTGCCGTCAACACGGTGCGTATCGGGTGGAGATTGCCACCGACGCGGCGGAACGGGCACGGCTATGGCGGGCGCGGCGGGCGGTGTACCAATCTATGGTCGCCGCCGCCCCCAACCGCAACATCGAGGATGTGGTAGTACCGCGCTCCCGCATCCCCGAAATGGTCAATCGCGTAGGCGAGATTGCCGCGCAATTCGGGGTAGAAATCGCGGTCGCCGGTCATGCGGGCGACGGCAACCTGCACCCC
>JBBSEE010000938.1:0-1220 GCA_038239995.1 Chloroflexia bacterium
CCTGCCGACTTCAAGTACGTCATCTTCCACCAGCCGAACGGCAAGTTCCCCCTGAACGTGGGCAAGGCGTTGGGCTTCACTGAGGAGCAGCAGCGACCCGGTCGCCTCGCCCCCTGCATTGGCAACACCTACTCGGCATCCTCGCCGCTCGGCCTCGCCGCCACCCTCGACATCGCCGACCCCGGCGACCGCATCTTGATGGTCAGCTACGGCAGCGGCAGCGGCTCGACCGCCTTCATCTGGACTGTCACCGACCTGCTCGCCACCGTCCGCACCCGCGCCCCCTTTCTCAGCGACATCACCGCCGACCGCACCTTCGTGGACTACGCCGACTACGCCCGGATGCGCGGCAAGATTAAGATGAATGCCTAGACAGCCATGAGGCATGAGGCATGAGGCATGAGTGTTAAAAGACTAACTGATTCTAGATTCTACCTTCTACCAGCGGGGGAACACGATGGCACTCTCCAAATCTAACCGGGATGACCTGTTGTGGCTGATCGCCGCCTTCGGCCTCGGCCTGCTGATGGTGTGGTTCGATTTGCACACCGACGATACCGGCATCGTCGCCGGGCTGCTATTCATCTTCGGCGGGCTGCTGGGGATGGGGCGACCTTACGGCGCATGGCGGTGGGCACTGGCCCTCGGCCTATGTGTGCCCGCGGGCGAGTTCCTCACCCTTGCGCTAGGCCTGACCCACCAGCCGCTATCGCAGGCGACCGGCTCCTTGCTCGCCCTCATCTTCGCCTTCGTGGGGGTGTACGCGGGCGTGCTGCTGCGGCGGGCAGCCCAAGCGAGTTAGCCAACTCTAGCAACCCAACCTTCACCATTCGACAAGGAACAGATAATGCGCGAAGTAGCGATCATCGGTATTGGACAGACCAAGTTCGGCGAATTGTGGGATCGGGGGCTACGCGACTTGTGGGCCGAAGCGGTCCTACTTGCCCTCGACGAGGCGAACGCGCCACGCATTGATGCGATATACGTTGCCAATGCCGCCGCCGCCTTGCTGGGTGGGCAGCAGCACCTTGGCCCGTTGCTGGCGGGGCATATCGGGATGGCCGAAGTCCCCGCATTGCACATCGAGGCGGCGGAGGCGAGTGGCGGGGTGGCCTTGCGACAGGGCTACATCGCGGTCGCGGGGGGGATGGCCGATTTCGTGCTGGTGGGTGGGGTGGAGAAGATGACCGACCTCGATAGCGAGTTTCAGGGCTATATCC
>JBBSEE010000939.1:0-1210 GCA_038239995.1 Chloroflexia bacterium
CTTCACACCCCACCGATTTTAGATAGATGTATTAAAGGCGGCTGATGAGGGTATCGCTGCCGTCGGGCTGGCGGTTGGTAGCTCCACACCGTGCCGCGCCCCACCGCGCCGTGCAGGTAGGCGACGATGGGGTCGCGCATGATGGGGGCGGGGTGGGTGGTCAGCTTGTCCACCGCCTCGGCAAGGGACATGAAGTAAGCCTCGGAGATGAGGTTGTCGGGGTCGTCAATCCGCACCCCGCCCTGCCACGCTGCCACCTCGAACACGAACACGGTGGACATTCCCCCCGGCTGGGGCAACTCGCCGGGCGACCACATGTGCGCGGTGGGGTTGTGCAACTGGGTGACGTAGGCTAGGGGGCCGATTTGCTCGACGATTAGCCCGCTCTCCACGCGCACCTCGCGGGTGAGGGCGGCGACCAGCGACTCGCTCGCCTCTACCACCCCGCCCGGCAAGGCCCAAGCGGGGGCGGGGTCATCCGGTCCCTGCTGCACCACCAGTAGCACCTCGTCGCCCCGCCTGATGATTGCCGCCACTATCAAGTAGCTGGTCTGTTGGGGCATGATGCTCCTTGGTCGGCTATGCTGCTAGTTCGCGACCAATCGCCACCGTCGCTTGGGCCAGCGCGTCAAAGTCCTCGCGGCGGCTGCGGTGATTGGTAATCGCGGCGCGGATAGCGTACTTGCCGTCAATCGTAGTGTTAGTGGGCACCGCGATGCCCCGCTCGTGCAACTGGATCAACAATTCTTTGTTCAGGTCGTTAAGCTGCTCGTCGCTCATCCCCTCGGCCACGTAGCGGTAGCAGACGATGTTCAGCGACACGGGAGCGAGCAGTTCAAGCTGCGGGTCGGCTTCGACCAGCGCGGCGAGATATTGGGCTTGGGCCACGTTCTGGGCAATCAGCCGCGCGTACTTGTCAATCCCATGCTCCTTGATGCTCATCCACACCTTGAGGGCGCGGAAGCCGCGCGTCAGTTGGATGCCATACTCGCTGAACCAGAGCGAACCAGCCGCCACCCCGCGGTCGCCGTGCGTGAGGTAGGCGGGGGTGAGAGAGAAGGCGCGACGGTGGGCCGCGGCATCCCGCACCAACACGCAGCCCACCTCGAAGGGCATATACATCCACTTGTGCAGGTCGAAGGCTAGCGAGTCGGCCCGTGTCATCCCCGTCGTCCGGTGCTGCAAGTCGGGCGACAGCGCGGCCAACGCC
>JBBSEE010000940.1:0-1201 GCA_038239995.1 Chloroflexia bacterium
ATGCAGCAGCACGGCATCACCATCATTAACGAGGACAGTGCCACCGCCATCGAGGGTGAGGGCAAGGCTGCGCGGGTCATCAGCAAGGGGGGACACCGCCTAGAGGCCGACTTGGTGGTTATCGGGGTGGGGGCGGCACCGTTCACCCATTTGGCCGAGCAAGCGGGGTTGCGGATGGCGGAGCGCGGCGTAGACGTTAACCAGAACCTGCAAAGCAGCGACCCCCACATATACGTGGCGGGCGACATCGCCGCCTTCGATAATGACCTGTATGGCCGCAAGCTGCGGGTAGAACACTGGGACGTGGCCCAAAACACCGGCAAAGCGGCGGGGCGGAACATGGCGGCGGCGGGTGAACCCTATACCACCCTACCCTACTTCTTCTCCGACGAGTTCGATGTGGCGATGGAGTACCTCGGCAACACTAAGGAGTGGGATGAGATTATCGTGCGCGGCGACCTGAAGCAGAAGCCGTTCACCGTGCTATACGTGAAGGACGACCACGTGGTGGCTGCAATCTTCATCAACCGCAACGAGGAGGTCGAGCCGGTGCGTAAGCTCATCGAAGGGCGCACCAGCGTGAGTGCCAACCGTGCGCGGCTGGCGGATAACGCCGCTTCGCTGGAAGGCGTGGCCTAAGCAGATACGCTCCGAACCAAAAAGCCCCCCGCGGGGGTGGGGGGAGAAATATTGAAGCCTTATCATGGTGAACGTTGGGATAGGAGGTGATGAGATGACTGCAAGAGTGGGTATTATCATGGGCAGCGACAGCGACCTGTCCACTATGGAGCAGGCCGCCGCGGTCTGCCGCGAGTTCGGGGTGGAGTTCGAGATGCAGGTGATGTCCGCGCATCGCACCCCCACCGATGTGGCCGATTACGCCAGCCAAGCCCGCGACCGAGGGGTGGGGGTGATTATCGCGGGGGCGGGCGGTGCGGCCCACCTGCCGGGGGTGATAGCCGCCTACACCGCCCTGCCGGTCATCGGCGTGCCCATCCAGAGCAAGGCGTTGAACGGTCTGGACTCGCTCCTCTCTATCGTGCAGATGCCTAGCGGCGTGCCGGTCGCCACGGTGGCGATTGGCGGGGCGAAGAATGCCGCCCTGCTAGCGATGCAGATACTGGCGACCGCCGACCCCGCCCTCTATGACCAGCTAGTCGCCTACAAGCAGCGGCTGGCCGACGAGTCGCGGGCGAAGAAC
>JBBSEE010000941.1:0-1195 GCA_038239995.1 Chloroflexia bacterium
ATGATGATGGGGCTGCGTTTGAATGCGGGTGTTAGCTATGCTCACTTCGCCGACCGTTGCGGGCACGCACTGCGCGATGTATATGGCGCGGTGATCGACGATACCGTACACGAGGGGTTGCTGATCGCCGACGAGGTTGGCGTGCGGCTGACGGAGCGCGGGCGCATGTTTGGCAACCGGGTCTTCGCACGCTTTTTAGAGGGCGCGGCTACGCTTGATGAGGTGACATAAGCTAGCGCTCCGCGATAGTCATGATGAAGTGAATGGTGAGGACCGGTTTTCAAGGAACCGGTCCTCGTCGTTGCTAAGCCTGTGACGGAAGGCGACTAGGGCGTAATGCTGCTGATGCGGGTGCTCCAGTTGGCATACTTGTCGCGCGTGCCACCACATGTTGGGTCGTTTTTGAACTGCGCGAGGATGCAGCGTTGGGCGATGTACTCATTCCCAACGTAGATTTGTTGGCCATCAACCGCTGCAGCCCCATAATCACCCCAGCGTGGTGGATAGTTGCGTCCGACAAAGAACTGGTACTGCGTCAAGCCATCGTCCGGACCGACGCCGGCAGCGGCAATGTGAATCTTACCCGTCCCACGTTCGTCATCCAGCGAGGTATAGGCTTGGCTGGGATAATAGATGGTACCGACGAGGGTGAAGCTCATGAGCGCCTTGCCCCCTGTCGTGACCCCGATGGTGGGGTAATTCACATTGTTGTTTGCCGTAGCCAGGTAGCCCTGCTTGACGATGGGTGCTGACACAACCGGCATCCCGAAGGAGCTGACGGTGGGCTGCAGCACGAAGTAGGCGATGCCAGCCTTGGTTGCACCGTTGACCTGCGCGATGGTGTCTAGTGCGCCATACAGCTTGCCAGCTACATACGTTGTTTGCTGCATCCGGCTATCGTTGCTGTCGAGTTTGCCTTCAACTTCGTGGTGCGGGTCTGTTGCGCCGAACAAGTTTGTGGCGCAGGTGGAATCATTGAGGCAATTGGCGAGCGGTGTGGGGCCGAACTTCTGCTCGGAGAGCTGCGGGATGCCGTAGGTCTCGACGTTAACCGTGGTGCTGCTTAAGACCGGGCTGCCACTGCCACCTTGGAGCGCTTGGGTGTTGGTCAAGGCCCAGACACCCAGGCGATTGTCGAAGCCGGTAAAATTGTTGGCCTCGCCCGTGGCCATCGAGCTCAGGAAATACTCGGTGC
>JBBSEE010000942.1:0-1195 GCA_038239995.1 Chloroflexia bacterium
AGCAACGACGAGCTACGCGCCGCCCTGCGGAAGGCGACCATCGCGGGCAGCATCATCCCGGTGTTCTGTGGCGCGGCCCTCCGCAACAAGGGGGTGCAGCCGTTGTTGGATGGGGTAGTCTACTACCTGCCCTCGCCGTTGGACATCCCCCCGCTGATGGGGATTGACCCCAACACCGACGAGGAAGTGGCCCGCCCCCCCGACGAAAATCAACCCTTCGCCGCGTTGGTGTTCAAGATTTTGGCCGACCCCTTTGTGGGCCGCCTCGCCTACTTCCGGGTCTATTCCGGTCGCGCCGACGCGGGTACCTACATCCTGAACAGCAGTAAGGACAAGCGCGAACGAATTGGCCGCCTGATGCAGATGCACGCCAACCATCGGGAGGACATCCAAACCGTCTACGCGGGCGACATCGGCGCAATCGTGGGCCTGAAGGATACCTTCACTGGCGACACCCTATGCGACCCCGACCGGCCCGTGGTGCTGGAACGCATCACCTTCCCCGCCCCGGTCATCGAGGTGGCAATCGAGCCGAAGACGAAGGCGGACCAAGACAAGATGGGCATTGCCCTCCAGCGGCTGGCCGAGGAAGACCCCACCTTCCGCGTCCGCACCGACGAGGAGACCAGCCAGACGATTATCAGCGGCATGGGTGAGCTACACCTAGAGGTGATCGTAGACCGGATGCTGCGCGAGTTCAAGGTTGATGCGAACATCGGTCGCCCGCAGGTTGCCTACAAGGAGGGTATCACCACCCCGGCGCGGGGTGAGGGCCGCTTCGTGAAGCAGACCGGCGGTAAGGGGCAGTACGGCCACGCGGTCATCGAAATCGAACCCCTACCCGCTGGTAGCGGCTTCGTGTTCGTGAACAAGGTGGTAGGCGGCACTATCCCTCGTGAGTACATCAACCCCATCGGTGAGGGTATCCGCGAGACGTTGCAGAACGGTATCATCGCCGGTTATCCCATGATTGATTTGCAGGCAACGGTGGTGGACGGCTCCTACCACGAGGTGGACAGCAGCGAAATGGCCTTCAAGATTGCCGGTTCGATCGCCATCAAGTCCACCGTGCAGAAAGCCAAGCCAGTGCTGCTGGAGCCAATCATGAAGGTGGAAGTGGTGATGCCCGAAGAGTTCCTCGGCTCAGTGGTGGGTGACATCAATGGGCGGCGTGGTCAAATCGAGGGCATGGAAA
>JBBSEE010000943.1:0-1194 GCA_038239995.1 Chloroflexia bacterium
AGCAATTATAGTTCCATTGCGGCTAAGGTGTCAACTATTGTTGTTCCGACGAATGAGACTGATAACCTCCAGCAGCGCGGCCACGCTCCACGCTTGGGCGATGCAACCTTTGGGGGCGTGGGGGGGGTCGCCCTCGCATATCTCCGCCACCGAGCCGATGCCATAGTCACGCATCTCCGCGATAAAGGGGGGCAGCAGGGTCCGCAGAGCCGCCTCGCCCCGCCCCAGCCGCTGGCAAGCCGCTGCGTAGCTACCTAGCAGCCATGGCCAGACCGTGCCTTGATGATACGCCCCGTCGCGCTGGAAGCGGCTGCCGGTATAACGACCGATGTAGTGTTCGTCATTGGGCGAGAGGGTGCGGAGGCCGAGGGGAGTGAGCAGGTCGCGGTCTACTGCCTCCAACACCTGCAAGGCGGCCTCATCGGTAATCAGGTCGGGTTCGAGCGAGGTGGCGAACAACTGATTGGGGCGCAGGCTATCGTCATCACCGCTTGGCCCGTCCACCACATCGTAGAGGTACTTCTTATCCGCGCACCAGAAGCGGGTGCGGAAGTTGGCCGCCGCCTTATCCGCCAGCGCGGTGTAATCGAGGTCGGCATCGGCGGCCTGCAACCCGCGCTCCCGCAGCCGCGCCATAATCCGCAGGGCGTGATGCCAGAGCGCGTTAATCTCCACCGGCTTGCCGATGCGGGGGGTGACCACCCAGTCGTCCGCCTTCGCGTCCATCCACGTCAGTTGCACCCCCTCCTCGCCAGCGTAGAGCAGGCCATCGGCTGCGTCCACGTGGATGTGGTAACGAGTGCCGCCGATGTGATGGCGGATGATGCCGACCAGCTTGGGGAACAGTTCGCGGGCGAGCGTCTCATCTTTGGTACGGAGCAAGTGCTGCTCGATGGCGTGGAAGTACCACAGGGTCGCGTCAACGGTGTTATACTCTGGGGTTTGGGCCGCGTCGGGGAAGAAGTTGGGCAGCATCCCTTCGTCTATATACGCGGCGAAGCTACGCAGGATGGTGGCCGCTTCTGCCGCCCGCCCGGTCAGCAGGCAGAGGCTGGGTAGGGCAATCATGGTGTCGCGGCCCCAATCGGTGAACCAGTGATAGCCCGCAATCATGGTGCGGAGCCAATCGCCGCCCACAGTGGCGGGGTGGCGGGCGACGATAAACTGGTCGGCGGCGCGAACCAATTCGGCGTG
>JBBSEE010000944.1:0-1188 GCA_038239995.1 Chloroflexia bacterium
ATGACTGATTCCCTTAACTCAAACCTCAAACCTCAAACCACAGCCCTACCCCTCGCCGGGGTCAGGGTACTAGACCTCAGCCGCGTGCTGGCGGGGCCGTACTGCACTATGTTGCTGGGCGACCTCGGCGCGGAGGTGATTAAGGTGGAAGCCCCTAACGAGGGTGACGATACCCGCCGCTGGGGGCCTCCCTATGTGGGTGGCGAGAGTGCGTACTACCTGTCGGTCAATCGCAACAAGCGCAGCCTCACCCTCGACCTAAAGACGGCGGCGGGCCAGCGCATCATCCGCCAACTGGTGGGGCACAGCGATGTGCTGGTCGAGAACTTCAAGCAGGGCACAATGGAGCAGCTGGGCCTCGGCTACGAGCAGCTACGCGCCATCAACCCCGCGCTGGTCTACGGTCGCATCAGCGGCTACGGTGCCAGCGGCCCCGACGCGGCTCTGCCCGGCTACGACTTCGTGATGCAGGCGGCCAGCGGGCTGATGAGCATCACTGGCGAACCGGACGGTGAACCGATGAAGCTGGGGGTGGCGATTGTGGACATCCTTACTGGTGTGTTCGCCGCGAATGGCATCCAAGCCGCCCTGCGGGTGGCTGAGGCGAGCGGGCAGGGGCAGGTGGTGGACATATCTCTGCTAGAGGCATCGTTGGCCGCGCTCATCAACGTGGCGCAGGGCTATCTGGTCAGCGGCAACCCCCCGCAGCGGCACGGCAATGCCCACACCAACATCGCCCCCTATGAGGTGCTTCGCGCCGCGGACGGCTATCTTGCGATTGGCTGTGGTAATGACCGCCAGTTCGCCGCTCTCTGCACCGCGCTGGGTCAGCCCGACCTTGCCGCCGACCCCCAATTTGCCACCAATCCCGCCCGCGTTGCCCATCGCCCCGCGCTGAAGGTCGCGTTGGAGGGCTGGCTCGCCGCCCAATCGGTGGCGGACTGGATACCGCTCATCCGCGCCGCTGGTGTCCCGGCAGGGCCGATTAACGACATCCCCACCACCCTTGCCGACCCCCAGACCGCCGCCCGCGATATGGTGCAGGAGGTGGCTCACCCCACCATCGCGGGGCTACGCACGGTGGGTATCCCGCTGAAGTTCTCCGCCGCGCAACCAACCATCCGTCGCCACCCGCCGTTGCTGGGCGAACATAGCGACGAGGTGCTGGCCGAGTTGGGCTACAGCATG
>JBBSEE010000945.1:0-1184 GCA_038239995.1 Chloroflexia bacterium
CGTGATGCTGATTAGCTGCGATGAGCTTGCCGAGGATAATCACCGCTAGCCCCCGCGCCCGTTGCCGCGCATCGTCGGCGGGCATCTGCCCCGCGTCGTAGCTGAAGCTGACCGTCGCCACCACGTTCTGGTAGCGGAAGGCAATGTCTACCCCACCCCGCTGGCTGCCCGCATTGCCCCACTGGTACTCGCGCATATAAGTAGCCTCACCAATCGTCTCCTCTTTCACCTCGGATAGGGGGAGATTAGTGCGTTCGCGTAGCGTGCTGGTGAAGATGTCCAGCAGGCGGGGGGTACGCTGGGCCGCCTCGTCCGCGCTGGTAAGCAGGTAGATGGTCTGCTCGAACTTGCGGAACTTGTCATCCTTCTCGTAGCGCGACGCATAGAAGTCCTCCCCCCGCTGCTGGTCTACGAAGCGATAGCCGGGCAGCAGGTCGTCCACCGTAATCGCGTACTGCTGGGCCGACCCCCGCACCCCCGCAATGGTGGCGGTCGGCGCGATGGCGGGGGCGATGATGGTAGGCGTAGGTGCAACAAGGGAGGGCGATACCGAGGGTGACGGCGGGGCAGCAGTAGGTGTAACCGACTGGCTATCACAAGCGGCCAGCAGAAGGAGCAATAGGCAGGGGATTAGTTTTGAGTTGTAGGGGCGAATTGCGTTCGCCCTGAGTTTTGAGTTATGAATTGTTAGGTTCATTTTATGCCACCGCTGGATTGGGGTTTACCAATTCGCCGAAGAGATAGCGTGATTGTAGGGGTGAGTTGCGTTTGCCACTCTATCCGTAACTCAAACCTCAAACCTACCTTACCCCTCGTCGTTCGTCACCAGCCAGCCGCCCAGCTTGCCCTTCAGGCCGGGGCCGCCTATTTGGCCCTCGACGTTGGCTTCGCGCAGGCTGCCGCCGTCACGCAGGTCGCTTATCGCCCGCGCGATGGTCAATTCCGGCCAGCCGAACAGGTAGGTGAGGTAGCGGATGGGAACAGCGTATGCGCCTGCAAGGTAGGTGCGAAGGATTTGGGCAGCGGCGACGCGGCTACTCAATTGCCGCGCCGCTTGCACCTGTTGGGGGAGGAAGCGGGGAATCGCGTCGTAGACGAAGCAATACTTCCAGCGATTGTCCGCCGCAGTGCCCACCTGCATAATCTTCAGGCTCATCTGCAAGTCGGTGACGGCGCGGTCGAAG
>JBBSEE010000946.1:0-1184 GCA_038239995.1 Chloroflexia bacterium
CTGACCGAGGCGACCGACGAGGGTGGGCTGCTCACCCAGTCCACCGAACGCGCCCGCTTCGAGTTCCACCCGGAGAACCCCGCCCCCAACGATGTGCAGCTTGGCCTGCTGGGCGTGGCCCTCGCTGCCGGGCGCGCCTTCCCGATTGCCAGCGATACCCTGACCGGCAACCCCGACGTGCTCTACTTCGAGCCGACCCGCCATACCCTACGCGGCCCCTTCCGCACCTATTGGCAGCAACATGGTGGCCTTGCCCTGTTCGGCTACCCCATCAGCGAACCGTTCGACGAGGGCGGCTACACCGTGCAATACTTCGAGCGCAACCGCTTCGAGTACCACCCAGAGAACAAAGACCCCCATTATCAGGTGTTGCTCGGTTTGCTAGGCCGCGATATGCTGGCCGAACGAGTGATCGTGGGGGAGGAGAGTGTTGTCATCTCCACCTACCAGTATCAGGGGGCACTCTATACCCAACCCGGCGATGCGATTGCCCCCTATCAGCGGTTGGACCCCACCCGCGTCGGCCCGCCGGTGCCTCGTAGTTACAAGCTGGTCACATTGGAGAACCGTTACCTCAAACTGAGCATCATGCCGGAACTGGGGGGACGGTTGTATGGCGTGTTGTTCAAACCTAGCGGCCACCAAGAGGTGTACCAGAACCCGGTGGTCAAGCCCAGCAGCTTCGGGCAACGCGGCTGGTGGTTGGGGGTAGGCGGGGCAGAGTGGGCCTTGCCTACACAGGAACATGGCTACCTCGAAAGCGTGGCGTGGGATTACCGCGTCAGCCAGCATGAGGGCAGCGGCACGGTTACGGTCAGCACCGTGGAGCAGACCACTGGCCTAGAGGTCAGCGTCGCCATTACCCTGCGCCCCCAAGAGGCGGCTTATCACCTCGGTTTGCAGCTACATAACCCCACAGATAAGCCGACCAACTACCAGTTCTGGGCCAACACCATGCTTGCCCCCGGCGGCAGCAATCACATCTCGCCCAACACCATCTTCGACCTGCCGATTGACACTGCCGTGCTGCATAGCAGTGCCGACCACGCCCTGCCCCAGCCGCATGGCCTGTTCAGTTGGCCTCGCTATAATGGCCGCGACCTTAGCCTGTACCGCAACTGGACTGATTACCTCGGTTTCTTCGCCGATACGGTGACGCAGGATTGGGCGGCGGTCTACAACCC
>JBBSEE010000947.1:0-1181 GCA_038239995.1 Chloroflexia bacterium
AACCTTCCTCCCCCAAACCCCCGCTGGGGGCTTCATCAATGTGGTTGGCTGCCGTTCGTTGTTCCGATAAGCGTTGATGCGCTGCGGCAGGGCGGACGCAATCCGCCCCTACAGCAGATGCCAACTCCCCTCCCGCTGGGAGGGGTGGGGGGTGGGTGGGTGCTGCGCGACTCGCTCCCCCCCCAGCCCCTCCCGGTGGGAGGGGAGTCATACACGCCTACTTGATTAGCCCCTGCGCCTTCATCCAATCCTTCGCCACCGTCTGGTAGTCCTTCTTGCTGATGTCCACTTGGGCGTTGAGCTTGGAGATTTCGTCGTTGGTAATCTTGGCGGAGACTGCGTTCAGCACATCGGCGATGTTGGGGTAGGCGGCCATAATGTCGTCGCGCACCACCGGGGCGACCGGGTAGGGCGGGTAGAAGTTCTTGTCGTCGGTGAGCACCAACAGGTTGTTGGCGGCGATTGCCCCCTCGGTGCTGTAGGCGATAACTGCATCGCCATCGCCCTTCGTCAGCGAGTCGTACTTGATGGAGTTGTCCACATCCTTGATGTTCTTGAACTTGAAGCCGCCGTAAGCCTTTTGCAAGCCGGGCAGCCCATCCACCCGATTGTCGAACTCGGCAGTGGAGATGAGGGTGAGTTGGTCTGCCTTCGCGCTCAGGTCGGATAGCGTCTTGATGCCCAGCGAGGTTGCCTTATCCTTGGGCATGGCAATCGCTTGGGTATCGTTCATCGGGGCGGGGGTGAGGACCGTGAGCTTGAACTGCTTCTCGTATTCATCCTTGACCTTAGCGTACACCTTGTCGGACAGCTTCCAGTCGGGGCTGGAGGTGAGGTCAACCTTCAGCACCACGCCGAGGCTGGTGCCGGTGTATTCGGGGTAGAGGCTGATGTCACCCTTGACCAGCGCGGCTTGGGCGATGTCGGTGGCACCGAGGTTCATCTTGCGGTCAACCGGAATGCCCGCGTTCTCCAACGCCAGCGCATACATCTCGCCGATGATGAACTCCTCAGTGAAGTTCTTACTGCTGACCACTACCTTCGGCTTGTTGCCGGTGGCCGTGGTGTTCGAGGTGGTCCCAGTCGCGCCGTTGCCGCCCGACGGCGTGGCTGTGGGGTTGCTTGCCGTCCCGCCGATGTCGCAACCCGTTAGGGTCAGAGTCACGACCACAAGAAATAGC
>JBBSEE010000948.1:0-1177 GCA_038239995.1 Chloroflexia bacterium
CTCGCCGAGCATCTGGGCATCACCGACCCGCTGCAACTCAACGATATGGAATACGGCGCGTTGCTCCACGATGTGGGCAAGCTACGCATCGAAGACAATATCCTCCGCAAGCAAGGCCCGCTCACCGACGACGAATGGCGCATCATGCGGCTGCATCCGGGTTACGGCTACGAGGGCCTGCGCGACATCCCCTTCCTGTGGCGGGCCTTGCCGATTGTCCTCTACCACCACGAACACTGGGATGGAGGCGGCTACCCCATGGGGCTGGTGGGCGAACGCATCCCCCTTGAGGCGCGTATCTTCGCGGTCTGCGATGCCTTCGACGCGATTACCTCGGAGCGGTCATACAAGCGGGCAATGAGCTATGACGAGGCGGTGGAACACTTCTTGCGAGAGCGGGGTCGTACCTACGACCCCAACGTGGTGGACACCTTCCTCAAGCTGGGTGCTTCCCACTGGGCACAACTGCTGGCCGAAGCGAAGCGCACTACCTCCCTCAGCGCGATATTTGCGGGCCGGTTCGCCACCGATTCGGTGGTAGAAACATAGACAAAAGACACTAGCGTATTGTATAATTAAAGCACTATAAAACAGGTCAGTGAGGCTCAAATGAGCATCGAAGAGTTCTTGGCCAAGGTGCCGATATTCAGTGCCCTTAGTCGCCCCCAGTTGGCTAATCTAGCAAAGTTGGTGCAGCAGCGCACCTTCCCCAAAGGTACGGTCATCATCCGACAGGGTGATACCGATGCTACTCTATACATCATCCAGAGCGGCAGCGTGAAGGTGACAAAGAAGAACGCATCAGGCACCGGCGAACTGCAACTCGCGGCAATGCGGAGCGGCGAGTTCTTTGGCGAGATGTCGCTGTTGGACGGTTCGCCCCGTAGCGCGACCGTCACCGCCGTCGAGCAGACCGAGTGCCTGATGCTGACCCGCTGGGTGTTCTACAGCACCCTACGCTCCGACCCCGAAATCGCGGTGGCGATGCTCCCCACCCTCAGCCAGCGTATCCGCATCGTAGACGATACGGTTGGCTAGCGCGATAGCACCATAGATGTTAAGCCCCCAGCGGGGGTTTGGGGGAGGAGGGCTGCCCTACGCAGTGGTTGACGGAAACTTTTAGCGGGGTTGTAGTTGCCAATCAGCATAGTCGTATGTCAAGATTCCTCCCCCAAAC
>JBBSEE010000949.1:0-1171 GCA_038239995.1 Chloroflexia bacterium
GGTGAAGAAACCGATTATCATAGGAGTTACGCAGTTGGACAGGGCGTATGCGATTCGCCCCTACGTCAACCGGCATAATTCCAGATGTAACTACGTAACTCCTATTATCATCACCATCACCTTCATCAGCCTACTCGTCGCGCTATGGGCGGGGGCGAAGGCGGCAGCGGCGCAGACCATGGACCCTAATCTGCTCAAGCCGCTGCACGGCCCCGACTTCGATATTGCTTACCTGCGCGACGCGGTCACGAATCGGCAGATTGATGTGGAACTGCTCCGCTTCGCCCCTGCCCACGCCCAGCATCGAGCGATTAAGGACCTCGCCCTCACCCTTACCCCACAGCGGGAGGACGATGCCAACAAGCTGATTGGCTGGCTCACCGACCTGTACCACAACTCGCCCAACACCAGCATCACCGCGACGCTCATTCATATGCAGGCGATGCCCAGCATGGACATGGTGAGCGTGAACGAGGCGTTGCGCCAGATTGATGACCTCAGCAAGGCGCAGGGCGACGATTACGACCGCAAGCTGCTGCTCTACCTCATTCGTGACCACCAACTCAGCATCGCCAGCGCGGAGCTAGTCCCCGACCGCACCGCTCGCGACGAGGTCAAGTCTTACGCCCGCGCCCTCATCGTCAGCCAGCAGCAGGAGATTGACCAGTTCGCGGGCTGGCTGAAGCAGTGGTACAACCTCGACCGCCGCGGCCAGCCCCTCGCTGGCTCATCCCCGCCCACCGCGGTCGCCCTTGCCCCCACCGCCACCGCGATGCCGCCCGCGCCCACCCCTTCACCTACCAGCGTGCCTGCATCCAACGCCAGCAGCGGGGGCGGTTCGCTCATCCTCGCCCTCATCCTCGGCCTCGCCGGTATCGCGGTGGCGGGGGCGGTCTGGATGATGCTGCGGCGACGACCGGCTAATTCCCCCTGAGATAATTGAAACAATGGCCGTTAATTTGCTATAATAGTCCTTGTGCGCCTGCAATCGGGCAGGCGCGGTGTTATGTCCTATCGTTGCGGGCGAACCGCGATGTTGGGTTGTAACTACCCCAGAACAAGGAGAAAAGATTGGAGAAGTTTGGCCGCCTGACAGTGATGCTGTCAATGCTGCTAATCGTAACTGTCACCCTTAGCGCGTGCGGCGGGGACAATTCCACCGCCACGCCCA
>JBBSEE010000950.1:0-1170 GCA_038239995.1 Chloroflexia bacterium
CAATGGAGCCTGTATGTACCGCGACCAGTGTCCCCTCGCCCGCAATGTTACGCCACGCGACCCGGCAGATACGCTCATCAGCGACTATAAAATTGATGCGGATACATCCCCCGACCCGCCGCCTGCGTAGGTTGGGTAAGAATACACCCACCCCCTGCCCCTCCCAGTGGGAGGGGAGTGTACATCTACCGCCGCCAGCGTAGGTTGGGTAAGTAATGCGGGCATTTTACAAGCGTTTTGCCAACCTTTTACCAACATTTAATCTACCCACCTTGCCCGTTGGCAAACAGTGTGCTATAATAACGGTAAGCAAGTTGGCTGCACCCCGTTCTTGCAACGTCGCGTGGCCGCGCGTCAATCCTAACTTTGCAACCTACAGCCCCATTGGGCTAGATTAAGGAGTAACTCCATGTTCGGTCTAGGCGCACCAGAACTGATACTTATCCTCATCATCATCCTTGCGGTATTCGGCGCGGGCAAGCTGGCCGGTATTGGCGGCGCGTTGGGCCGCAGCGTCAAGGAGTTCCGCGAGTCGTCGGGTGGCCCCGATGCCACCGTCACTACCAAGACCGTCACCAACCCCGATGGCAGCGTCACCACCGTGAAGGAAGAGACTAAGACCAGCAATCAGTGATGCGTAATCATAGGGGCGGGTAGCATTCGCCCGGAGCAATGAATGTGGCCGCCTCGTTCGTAGGGGCGGCCACTTTTTATACCAATCACTATCGCAACAGCGTAACTCCTAGTGGTGTAATTCGCTGGCGGGGTCGTAGGCGACTACACTCTCCTGCTCGTTGGGGTCGTTGCGAGCGACGATGGCGTAGGCGGCCTCAGTGTCGCTCAGGTTGACTGGCTGGTGCGGCACATCGGGGCCGATGAAGATGAAGTCGCCCTCCTCACCAATCAGCGACTGGCGCAAGCCTGCGCCGTAGCGGGTGTTCACTCGCCCCTTGAGGATGTATATCGCGGTCTCGTAGCCCTGATGCTTGTGCGGTTGGGCCGCGCCGCCGGGTGGTATCACCACCATGTTCATCGAAATCGCGGTCGCCCCTGCCGTCTGCCCCGATATGCCCACAAAGTAGGGCAATCCCTGCTTCGAGCCTATCGCTGCGGGTGAATGTACCAGCACCACATCCTTGTTCATGCTCGCCTTCTCTTTCGCGTGGTAAC
>JBBSEE010000951.1:0-1166 GCA_038239995.1 Chloroflexia bacterium
AAGGGCTGGCCGTCGTGCCAACGCACCCCCCGCCGTAGGTTGAAGGTATAAGTAAGACCGTCGTTGCTGATGTTCCAACCGAAGGCGAGGTCGGGCTTGATGCCGCTGTCGAAGCGGGTCAGGCCGCTGAAGATGAGGCTGCTGATGTCGAGGTCGGAGGCGGTGGCGTAGAGGGGGTCGAGGTTGACTGCGCCGGACGCGCCCGCCTGTGCGGTGATGCCTTCGATGAAACTGCCGCCCGCCGCCGGTTGCTCCACCCCGGCGGTGCGGGCGGTGAGCAGCAGGGCGAGGCAGATGATTACGCCGAGCGTGGCAATCGCCGCTTGTTGGCTGAACCCCCGCCGCATCGCGCTGCTACTTGTTTAGCTGGCGCACGACCGCAGCAATCAGGGACACCACCACGAAGGCCACCCCCATCGCAATCGTCAGGCGGAAGACAAACGCTTCCAGCCCCCGCCGTGAACGGTAGGTCGCGCCTGCGTCGCTGCTGAACGAGCCGCTGAACGCCGAACCCTTGCTCTGGGTCAGCACCTGCAGCAGCAGTATCACGTCAATGATAATCTGAACAATACTGAGGCCATCGGAAAAACTCACGCGATTACACTCCTTCAACTCTAAGCCAATAAAATAAACCGCCGCGCAAGGTGCGGCTGGGCGGGGGTATTATACCACTCGTGGCCGGTTTTGGCAAATTGAGGGGTCGCCGCTTGACAACCTTAATTCCCCCTGCTAGAATAATCCCCGCCAGCCGCGTTTTGAGGCTAGCTTTTATACGCGATTTTAATCCCCCGCGCTATCTGTTGGGGGCGTGGGCGTGTTATAATCAACTTGCACCCCAACCACATCCACTACCCGAGGGGATGTCGCCAATATTAATAGCACGGTGAACAGGAGGCCAGCGATGGTAGTTGGCGAAACAATCGAACTGCTGATAGTGTTCGGCACGGTCATCTTCTCGCTAGCGATGCTCTACGCCATCGAACGATTCACCAGCGACGATACCAAGGACCTCGACTGACAGTCACCCAGCCCACACGGGAGGCGATGTTATGCAGATGCGCGACCGCATAAGGATGTTGACCCACCCCAGCCAATTGTACGGGGCGTTCACTCGTTCGCAGGTTTACCGCTCGGTCATCCGCAACCCATGGCCGACCAACGCCCGT
>JBBSEE010000952.1:0-1163 GCA_038239995.1 Chloroflexia bacterium
CCCATGTTCTCTAGCTGATTGCTACCCTGATAGTTGCTCGGCGTAGGCTGGGGTGGATAACCGGGCTGCTGGTAGCCAGTGGGCGGATAGGGCGGCTGCGGCTGGCGGTTCAGGCCCAGCACATCGCCGATATTGCGCCCCACCTGCTCGACCCCGCGTACCACGCTGTCAATCGCATCGTGCAGCGGGCTGCCCTGCGGCATCGGTTGCGGGGATTGCGGCTGCGCCTGTTGGTATTGCGCCTGCTGCGGCTGCGGCGGTTGCTGGTAAGGCGGTTGCTGGTAGTGGGGCGCATTGTTGGTGTAGCCCTCCGGCAGCACTGCCGCGAGTATCAGGTAGATGATGAGCAGGGGGAAGACGGCGGTCGCCAAACCCGCAATCACAAATAGGATGCGAACGATAGTCGGGTCAATCCCCAAGTAGTCGCCCAAACCGCCCGCCACTCCGGCGAGGTTGCGGTTGTTGATGCTGCGATAAAGCCTGCGCTGTTGCATAGTCTTGCCTCTTTCTGTCTTGCCACTCGATGGGGGCCTATGCCCCGCTTGCTGTGCGATAATTAGTTGGGGTTCGCCGATGTTGCCTCGTTATCCCCCTACGCTGAGTATGACAGCGACGTGGGGGCGATTGTTTCATCAGGCTGAATTGTGCTATAATCCGAGGTGTGTAGATTACCGAACAGAAGGAGCGTGCCGAGGTGAGCGTACAGGAGCTAATCAGACCGACCGAGGTGTGGCGCAACGCGGCGGAGGCGGACACTGCCACGCTGGTCGAGGTCACGCGCGGCGAGTTGGTGGAGAGTGTGCATAAGGGGGCGGCGGCGGTGGTAGCGGCGGATGGGCGGCTGCTATATCGCGTGGGCGACCCGATGCTGACTACCTACCTACGCTCCTCAGCCAAGCCGCTACAGGTCATCCCCCTGCTGGAGGACGGCGGCATCGAACGGTTCGGCTTCACCCCCCAAGAAGTCGCGGTGATGATGGCCTCGCACAATGGTGAGGATATACACGTCGCGGCGGTACAGAGCATCCTCGACAAGATTGGCAAGACCGAGGCCGACCTTGCCTGCGGCATACACTCCCCCTACAGCAAGCAGGCGGCGCGGGCGTTGCGCGAACGCGGGGAGCAGCCCAGCCAATTGCACAACAATTGCTCTGGTAAGCACA
>JBBSEE010000953.1:0-1163 GCA_038239995.1 Chloroflexia bacterium
CGCCTCGTCCACATCCCCAGCGGCCAAATGATAGCGGGCGATAGAGAGGAAGTAGCGTTCCGCCGCGGCCTGCTCATCGCGGTTGTCGGACTGTTCCAGCCACGTCACATACTCGCAGGCAGCTTCGCAATCACCCTTGTCGGCATGATAATCCACCAGTAGGGCGGCGGCTTGACGCGTGAGGGTAAGCGGGATACCCTCAAGGCTGAACAACTGGTGAGCCAACTGGTAGCTACCCGCGTGGTCGCCCATGTCCCGCCGCAGCCAACTGAGCTTAATCATGGTAATCGCCTCGCCCAGCTTGTGGCTGTAATCGCGGGCAATCTGAAGAGCGCGGTCGAGGTATTGTTTAGCGGTGGCAAACTCACCTTCAAGGCGGTAGGTATCGGCCAAACTGAGCAGGGCTTGGGCGATGTGGCTGGGGTTTTCAATCTGGGGCAGCAATGCCTCCATCCGCTTGGCGTATTCCAACGCCCGCGCCACGGGGCCGATTTGGTTGTAGACGTAGCAGAGCAGCCAATAGCACATCACCATGCTGAGGGGTTCGTTCTCGGCCTCGGCGCGAGTGGCCGCCATGTTGAAGCTGAACAAGGCTTCGTGGACCTGCCCCTCGGTGACACCCAAATTGCCCAAATTGGCCCACAGCTTGGTCGCCACATCGTTAGCCTTAATCTTCTCCGCGACCCGCACCCCGCGCTGGTAATACTTGCGGGCCACGCTCAAGCCGCCGCGCAGGTATTCGATGTTGCCAGCGGTATTCCACGCTTCGGCCAGCAGCCGCTCATCCTTGACCGGGCCTTGCAGTAGGGTCAGGGTGGGGGCGAGGGCGGCGGTGGCTTGCTCCGCCCTACCATCTATGTAGTAGATAACCGCTTGCAGCCAGCCCTGCCGTGCCCGCAGCAACGCACTGTCCGCCCCGTTCTCCTCCGCTGCCGCTATTCTGGTGGTCGCATCGTCGAGGTGGGCTTGGGCGGCAATATAATCGCCGCGCTGGATGTTGGTCGCGGCCAAATCCAAATCGCGGCGGGGGTCGGGCGGCGGCAAGGGGGTAGCGCAGCTCTCACATTGGGGGCTAGCTTCGGGGTTATCCGCTTGGCAGTTGGGGCAGCGCACAGCCGACATCCGTTCTAGGTTGAGGCTACAGTATCGTCTAGTTGTCGCTC
>JBBSEE010000954.1:0-1163 GCA_038239995.1 Chloroflexia bacterium
GCCGCGAGCGCGGGCGCGGTCGCTGCCCAACACCTCTTGCACGAACCCTTGCAGCGGGCCGCGGAACCACTGATTGGTCGGCACCGGGAAGCCCATCTTGTCGCGGCGTTGCCATACCTCAGTGGGGATGACGTTCTTAATCGCCTTGCGGTAGATGTACTTTAGCTGCCCCCCCTTCATCTTCAACCCCGGCGGAATGGTGGCAAACAGTTCGGCGATGCGATGGTCGAGCAAGGGCACGCGCGACTCTAGCGACACCGCCATGCTAGTGCGGTCCTCCACGTGCAGCAACGCGGGAAGCATCGCCTTCGCGTCGTAGTACAACATTCGGTTCAGGTAGGAGTCGGTTTGGGGGCGGCTAAATAGGTCACGGAAGGCGGCGGCGGGGACATCGAGGTCGAGGTCGTGGTCGCGGATGAACTCCGCAGTGAGCAGCGACTCGGCGCGGCTGCGTTGGGTGAGGCGCAGGTATCGCTCGGCGGGCGGGCCGAACAATCCCTCCTGCCATAGCGATTGCAGCATTGGTTGGTAGCCGCGCAGTTGGCCGAGGTAAGGGGTGAGCGCGGGCAGGATGAAGGGGTCATCCCGCGACATATCGCTAAAGATGATGGACTCGCGCAGGGCGTGTTCAAGCAGGGCGACGAGATAGCGGGCGTAGCCCCCCCCCAGTTCGTCCCCCCCTTGCCCGCCTAGCACCACCTTCACCCGTTGGGCCGCCAGCTTGCTGACGAAATATTGGGGGAACAGCCCCGGCCCCGCTGCCGGTTCGTCCATATGGTAAATCAAGAGGGGCAACGTGTCGGCAAAATCGGCGGCGGTGGGGAAGGTCTCATGGTGGTCGGACTTAATTTGCTGGGCCACCAGCCGCGCATACGGCGTTTCGTCGAACTCCTTGCCGTCGTGGAAGCCACCGCTGAAGGTGCTAATCGGGGTGTTCAGCAGGCTAGAGGCGAGCGAGGCAACCGTAGAGGAGTCCACCCCACCGCTGAGGTGCGCCCCCACTGGCACGTCGCTGCGTAGCTCCAGCCGCACCGCATCTTCGAGTATCATCAGCAGCTTCTCGGCAAAGTAGTCCTCATCGTGGCTATGGTCCACCCGCGCATCGCTGTAGTCCAAATCCCACCACAGTTCGACCGTGACCCTGCCCCTAGCTTCATCCACCA
>JBBSEE010000955.1:0-1158 GCA_038239995.1 Chloroflexia bacterium
ACCAGACCATCGAGGATTACCTGTTGCAGCCTAGTGCCCTGCTGCCCGACCTACGCTTTTCTATCTATGGGGTGCGCTACGATGCCGAACTGGTGGCCCGCTTGGAGCGCGACTATGGGGTGCGCTATCGCGGTTGGGTGGCGAACTATCGCGCCCCACTGGTCTACGCCGCCAGTCGCCTCACCCTGCACCTGCCCCGTCGCCCCTACATGACCGACGTATATGGCACCCCCACGATTCGGGTGTTCGAGGCCCTATCCTGCGGGATACCGCTCATCAGCCTGCCGTGGCCGGACACCGACAAGCTGTTCTGCGCGGGCGAAGATTACCTCGTGGTCAACAATCAGGGGGAGATGGTCGAGGCGATACGCCTATTGGCCGCCGACCCCAACCTGCGCCAGCGGCTGGCGGACAGCGGTCGCGCCCGCATCCTCGCCCACCACACGGTGCGGCATCGGGCGCGGCAGTTGTTGGAGATTGTGGGGGAGCTAAGAGGCTGATTCCCCAGCCTCAAACCGAAACGCGGGCCGCACCCCCCCCACCAGTATGCCGCGATGATTGGTCATCAGCACCGCGAACTGTTCGCGTAGGTTGACCCAAGTCAGTTCGTCCAGCGCGTGGAGTTGGCGTAGCTCCTCGATAATCACGAGGTTGCGGGCGCGGTTCACCTCGTCGCCGTCCGCCACCTTGAGCGCGACCCCCAGACCGCCGCCCAGAGCCGCATCGTGCGCCGGGGTCATCTCCTCGGCAATCGGCAGCAAGCCCATGCAGTGTACCCCCTCGGCCCCCACCTTGCTGATGAGCGGGCGCAGGCCGTCGCCGTTGCCGCTATCCAGCAGCACGGTATCAATCCGTATCGGGTCAGGGTTGCCGCCAATCATCTGGGGGTGCGCCCGCATCGCCGCCACTGCCGTCGCGCACGCCTGCCGCCGCGCATCGCTGAAGTCGGCGTGCAGGGGGTCTACAAGGCGGGCGAAGGCGAGGGCCATGTTGTAGAGCGGCATCGCAAACACCACTGCGCTGCATCCATCTACCGCGGTAATCAGCCGCTCGTTCTCCACCCCGCTGAAGTCAGCCACCGCCTGCCGCATCATCTGCTGCACCGGGTGGGTGGGCTTGTAGTAGCCGTCGGTGGGCCAACCGTGCATCACCGCGAGG
>JBBSEE010000956.1:0-1157 GCA_038239995.1 Chloroflexia bacterium
GGCGGCGAAGCGATGCAGGCGAGCAATCGCCTCCGCCTCCAGCCACGCGAGGTTGTCGCCGCGCACGGGTTGGGGGGCAGCGACGGCTTGCTTACGTTGCCACAGGTCGGCGAGCAGGGCGGCGAACTCGGTGGCCCGCACCTCTGGGGTGTAGCGGGAGAACACATCATCGCGGGCGGCGTGTGCAATGCGTTCACGCTCATCGCGGTCGAGCAGGCGCAGGATGGCCGCCTCCCAGCCCGCATCATCCGCCGCCAGCAGGCCATTGTCGCCGTCATGTATCGCCTCAACGAAGCTGGGGGTGGGCGAAGCGATGGTTGGCACCCCGCAAGCCGCCGCCTCAAAATACTTCAGTTCACTCTTGGCGAGGGCGAAGGGGTTGTCCAGTTCGAGGGGGGCAAGGTTGATGTCCGCCTCCGCTTGCACGGCGGGCAAGGCTCGCCATGGCACGAACGGGGCGCGTCGCACCCGCTGCGTCCCCTCGTACCCCGCCAGTTCCGTCCCGTCGAGGCTCAAGTAGCCGCCTAGCAGCAAGCTGACATCGGCGCGGGCGGCCATGATGCGGGCGAGGGCGGGGGCGACAAGGGCGAAGTCGCGGCGGTGCGAGGGTGAGCCGCTCAGGTAGGAGATGACCACCGGGTCGCCCGCGCGGTAAGCGGCCACTCGCGCCCGCCGCTGCTGATACGCTTGGGCGGCGTAGGACAACTGGTCATCGTTCAGCGAGTTGCGGTTGACGAACGCTTGCTTGGCGGTGTGCTGACTTACCTGTTCCGCCAGATAGGGGGTGCTGACCAGCGCAAAGTCGCACTGGTCGAGAGTGGCGCGGTTGGCGGCGAATTGGCGCAGATGCAGGGCGGTGTCGGGGGCTGGCATCTGGTAAAGCAGGTCAATGCGGTGAGCCAGTTCGGGGAGGAACACGAGGTCATCGCTGTCGTAAAGAGCTAGCAACCCGCGGTCTTGTATCCACGCGAGGGCGGCGGCAATCAGCGGGCTGTAGGAGGCGCGGCAGAAGATGAAGGTGTCGTAATCGAGCAGGTCGGCGATAAGCATGGGGTCGTCGGCGAGACGGACCGCGGCGGGGATGCCCGCGAACCATAGCTGCTCCGCTTGGTGCCACGCACGGTAACGCTGGGTGTCGCCCGCCCAGCCCGCGATGA
>JBBSEE010000957.1:0-1157 GCA_038239995.1 Chloroflexia bacterium
CATCGAGCTAGCGGGGCGGTAACTGGCGGGGTGCTGGGCGGCATCGCGGGGTTGCTGGTTGGCCTCGGCGCGTTGATCATCCCCGGCATTGGCCCGGTGATCGCGGGCGGGGTGCTGGCTTCTACCCTCGGCGCGGCGGGGGCAACTGCCGCGGCGACTGCGGCCACAGGCGCGGCGATCGGCGTGGCGGCAGGCGGCATCGTGGGCGGCCTGATTGGGCTGGGTATCCCCGAATCCGAAGCGAAGGTCTACAATGAACACTTCATGGCGGGCGACATCCTCCTCAGTGTTACCGCTGGCGCACGCGCGGGCGAGGCTCAGAACATCCTGCTCCAGAGTGGGGCACTCGACCTGCGCCAGCAACCCGGCTACAGCAGCACCACTACCACGACGACCACCAACTAAAGGTTGCAGATTGTTGGGGGTAAGCTCGGCCTGCTCCCCATCATTTTGCCCTATTGGTAATGCGAAACCCGCCTTCTTCTATCAGAGGGCGGGTTTTGCGTGGGAGCCGACGAGGGGATTCGAACCCTTGACCTGCTGTTTACGAAACAGCTGCTCTACCACTGAGCTACGTCGGCCTAAGTTGCAGCCGCCATATTATAACCCAGTTGCGTTTTGCTGTCAACCCAATTTGGTTGAAACAAAATAGCCGCCGCTTGCGTCTATATAGTATAATGGCAACAGACATTGAGTCTTGGTCAACGCTTCACAAGGAAAGGGGTTCAACTCTCATGGCTAGCGAACAAGATAAGAACGAGCAAGTAGCGACTACTGCGGGGATGTGGACGGGCGTACTGATGGGCGCACGCATCGGCACGATGGCGATACCGATTCCCGTGGTCGGCACCTTCGTGGGCGGCCTGTTGGGCGGAGTGGTGGGCAGCGAACTGGGCAAGAATGTGGGGGGGGCGATGATACAAGGGGTGAAGGCCTTCACCGACAGTATCAACAATCAGGGTCACGGCCCTGACGACACCAGTGGCGGCTCCAAGGTGGAAGCGACCACCATCCCCGACGCTTAAAGGGTAAGCACACAATGCCGATTAGCTTCAGCGAAGCCGGGCAGATGAGCGATCATCACGCCTTCGCTTCGCAATCTCTAGGGGCGTGATTTAGTCACGCCTCTTCGCTTTATCCTTTGGTCAACTTCTGCC
>JBBSEE010000958.1:0-1152 GCA_038239995.1 Chloroflexia bacterium
CTTGACGTAACTAATATTATCCGCCGCTGCGTCAGCGTGGATGCAGCCAGAAGGGAACAACCAGTATGGAAAAGTCCACCTTTACCACCAAGAAGGGTCTGGCTCAGATGCTCAAGGGTGGGGTAATAATGGACGTAGTCACCGCCGAGCAAGCCCGCATCGCCGAGCAGGCGGGTGCCGTGTCGGTGATGGCCCTAGAGCGCGTCCCCGCCGACATTCGGGCGCAGGGTGGGGTAGCGCGGATGAGCGACCCCGGCCTCATCGAGGAGATTATCAACGCGGTCAGCATCCCGGTGATGGCGAAGTGCCGCATCGGTCATTTCGTCGAGGCCCGCATCCTAGAGGCGTTGGGGGTTGACTATATTGACGAGAGCGAGGTGCTGACCCCGGCTGACGAGAGCCACCACGTGAACAAGCGCGACTTCAAGGTGCCGTTCGTGTGTGGGGCGCGTAACCTCGGCGAGGCCTTGCGCCGCATCGGTGAGGGCGCGGCGATGATACGCACCAAAGGCGAGGCGGGCACCGGCGATATTGTCGAGGCGGTGCGCCATATGCGGACGGTCATGGACGAGATTCGCCGCCTCCAGAATATGCCCACCGAGGAGCTAATGGCCGCCGCCAAGGAGATGGCCGCCCCCTACGATTTGATGGTCGAGGTGGCGCAGAGCGGGCGATTGCCCGTCGTCAACTTCGCCGCCGGTGGGGTCGCCACCCCTGCCGACGCGGCGTTGATGATGCACTTGGGCGCGGATGGTGTGTTCGTCGGTAGCGGCATCTTCAAGTCGGGCGACCCCGCCCGTCGCGCCCGCGCCATCGTCGAGGCGGTCACGCACTATAACGATTACAAGGTGCTGGCTGAGGTGAGCAAGAACCTCGGCGAACCGATGGTCGGCATCAGCGTCAGCAGCCTAACCGAACGCGAAACCATGGCCAAGCGGGGCTGGTAGAGGCCGTGATGAGTGATGAGTGAAAAGCAAAAGCCTCCCCCAGCGGGGGAGGTTGGTGGGGGAGAATGGTGCAGCGTGTCACCGCGCATCGTAACTACCGCCAACGGATGTCGGCATTTCGCCCCCAAACCCCCGCTGCGGGTTTGATATTGCGATTGTACCTATCAAACACCATGACTAACCCGGACTCAAACCTCAAACCTCA
>JBBSEE010000959.1:0-1151 GCA_038239995.1 Chloroflexia bacterium
CACGCAGGGTAATCAGCCAGAAGCCGATAATCGGTACCAGCAGGTAGGCGGCGAGGAGGGCTTGAGGTTTGAGGTTTGAGGTTTGAGGTTTGTGGCTTGGATTAGGGTTGGTCTCTGTAGGGGCGTGATTCATCACCCCCTGCTGATCCACCGTGAGGGTAGGGGTGGACTCATTAGCGGCGTACATCGGTTCGCCTTTATCAAGCTGATTGCGCCGCGCCGCGACTAGGCCGAGGAGGACGAGGAGGGCGAATACCGCCCCGCCCGCTAGCTCCCAACCCTGCTGGCCGTCGGGCAGGCGGTTGAGGCTGAACTTGACGATGACCTGTTGCACGATGTCGCCGAGGCCGGTGGGGTTGTAGAACTGGCTTACCTCCGGGGTACGCAGCAGGAAGTCGGCCCGCAGTATCAGTATCGGCACGAAGGGGAGCAGGATGACCAGCGTGGCTCGCGTCCAGTTGCGCGAGGTGCGCCACGTGCGCTGGCGGGTGATAAGCAGATAGGCGTAATAGGCGAGTTGTGCCCCCAGTATCAACACCGCCATGCCGTGCGCGTAGAGGGCAAGCAGGGTCGCCACCACATATGCCGCCCACCGCCAGCCGCTGTCCCGCTCTAGGGCGCGGACAAAGGCGTACATACTCGCCAGCGTGGTCAATACCACGAGGGTGTACATCTTCGCTTCCTGCGAGTACCAGATGTGGAAGGGGGTGATGGTCAGTATCGCCGCCGCCAGCAGTCCCACCCCATCGGCCCAGCGGCGGGTCGCCCCGCCCGCCCGCAGCAGGTCGCAACTGAACAGGTACATCAGCGGTATCGCCGCCGCGCCGAACAGGGCAGACAGACTGCGTACTGCCGCCTCGCCGTCGCCGAACAGTCGCGTCCAGAAGTGGAGAATGAGAGTATATAGCGGACCGTTCTCCCCAGCACTGGTGAAGGCGAGCAGCAGCGACCCCACATCCGCCCGCGACCGCGCCACAATGTCGGCCTCGTCGAACCACAGGCTCTGGGCGGTAATCTGATACCAGCGTAGCCCAATCGCTGCCACTGCGATGCCAATCATCACCAGTCGCGGCCACGTCAAGAAGCTGGGCAGCACCGACTCGATGAACGATGGCCGCGGCTCTGGCGGGGCGGCAATCTCAATTTCGGGG
>JBBSEE010000960.1:0-1148 GCA_038239995.1 Chloroflexia bacterium
GAACTCTGCCCCAATCCGCATCCGCTTCTGCTCCGGGTCGGTCACGCCTTCCAGCCGCGCGAGGAAGCGGTCCGCCGCGTGGGCGGTAATTAGGTTCAGGCCGAGTGCCCGCTGGAAGGTCTCCTCAACCTGCGCCGCTTCGCCAAGGCGCAACAGGCCATTATCCACGAACACGCAGGTCAGTTGCTCGCCCACCGCGCGATGCACCAGCGCGGCCACCACTGCGCTATCCACCCCGCCGCTGAGGGCGCATAGCACCCGGCTGCTCCCCACCGTGTCGCGGATTTGCCCAATCGCCTGCTCGATGAAGCTGGTGGGGGTCCACCTGCCGTGCAGCCCCGCGATGTTGAACAGGAAGTTGCGAATGATGTCGCTGCCGAGGGGGGTGTGGGCTACTTCGGGGTGGAACTGGATGGCGACGTAGCGACCGTCGGGGCTGGCAATCGCGGTCGGTGCCCCCGCGCTGGTGGCGATGATTTGCCAGCCGGGGGGCGGGCTGGCGATGCTGTCGCCGTGACTCATCCATACGTTGGTGCTGGCGGGCAACCCGGCAAAGAGCGGCGAACGCCCCTGTGAGTCAATCTCGATGCGGGCGGGGCCATACTCCTTCCGGTGGGGGGCAACCGTGCCACCATGCGCGATGGTCAGCAGTTGCAGCCCGTAGCAGATGCCCAGCACCGGCAGGCCGCTGGCTAGCACATAGTCGGGCAGGGTGGGTGCGCCCGCGTCGTAGACGCTGTTCGGCCCGCCGCCAAGGATGAACGCACTGGGGTGCAGTTGCCGCACTTGCTCCGCTGGCGCGTCAAAGTCCACAATCTCGCAATAGACCCGCTGCTCGCGCACCCGCCGGGCGATTAGCTGGGTGTACTGCCCGCCGTAATCTATAATCACCACCGTTTCGTCGCTTACGATGGCGGGCTGATGGTTGGTGGGGGCATGGGGGTCGGTTGCTGGCAACTGCTTGCTCCTTCGGCTATCACCACTTACTCCGCTGCGGTCTTCGATGCGGCTATTATACCATAGGAGTTACGCAGTTGGGCAGAGAGGATGCGATTCGCCCCATCCGCATCAAGCTAACAGTCGCCGCCGCTGAGGGCGGGGGCGGGGCCGCACGGCGGGGGTGCATCAGGGGGTCTGGGGGAGCAGCC
>JBBSEE010000961.1:0-1146 GCA_038239995.1 Chloroflexia bacterium
AACCCCCCCTACCCCCGCCACCCCAGAGCCGAACTCCAGTGACCGCCTCGCCGCCGCCGCTGCGCTCACCCCCCGCCGCGTGGTCGAATTGCTAGACCGCTACGTGGTGGGTCAAGCCGAGGCCAAGCGGGCAGTGGCGATTGCCCTGCGTAACCGCTATCGCCGCCAGCGGCTTAACGAGGAGATGCGCGACGAGGTCAGCCCCAAAAACATCTTGATGATTGGCCCCACTGGGGTGGGCAAGACCGAAATCGCCCGCCGCGTTGCCAAGTTGATTGATGCCCCCTTCCTCAAGGTGGAGGCGACCAAGTTCACCGAGACCGGCTATGTGGGCCGCGATGTGGAGAGCATCATCCGCGACATCACCGAGGTGGCCTTCACCATCATCCACGACGAGAAGCTGGCTGAGGTGAAGGAGCGGGCCGAGGAGCTAGCCAACGAGAAGCTGGTCGCCTATATTGTCGCCACCCAAGTGCGCCGCCGCGAGGAGCAACGCGCACGGGGCAAGCGCAAGACCACTGCTGCCACATCCGAGCCGGAGCCAAGCCCTGAACCGCAGGTGGCCGAGCAGCAGGTGGGTGAGCAGCCCATCGAGCAACCCCGCCCCCGCAAGGGGTCGCTGGCGGTGGAGACCAAGCGCAACCCCGCCCTAGAACGCCGCCTCCGCGCCGCCCGCCGTAAGGTCGCCCAGCAGCTTGCCGCCCAGCAGCTTGAGGACGAGCAGGTGGAGATTGACCTTGACAGCGGCGACATCGAGTTCAGCAACATCATCGAGTTCACCCCCGGCATGAGTCCCGACGAGATGAGTGACAGCTTCCGCGACTTCCTTGACAATGTGCAGCAGGTGAACCGCCGCCGCTCCCGCCGTATGACGGTGAAGGAGGCGCGACGGGTACTGATTAGCGAGGAGAGCCACCGCCTGCTGGACTTCGAGGCGGTGGTGGAGGAGACGGTGCGCCGTGTCGAAAACCTCGGCGTGGTCTTCATTGACGAGTTGGACAAGATTATCGGCAGCGATGTGGATGTCGGCCCTGATGTCTCCAACGAGGGGGTGCAACGCGACCTACTGCCCATCGTCGAGGGTTCAACGGTGATGACCCGCTACGGCCCAGTCAAGAGCGACCACATCCTCTTTATCGCCGCCGG
>JBBSEE010000962.1:0-1146 GCA_038239995.1 Chloroflexia bacterium
CGTATCACCTACACATGGGGTTTGGGCGGCATCTCCTTCCTGTTCTTCTTGCTGCTAACCCTCACCGGCGTGCTGTTGATGTTCTACTACGTGCCGCAGGTGCCGCTTGCCTACCAGAATATGCAAGATTTGCAGGGCAGCGTCAGCTTCGGCCAGTTGATGCGGAATATGCACAGATGGGCGGCGCACGGGATGGTGATTGTCGTCTTTCTCCATATGTGCCGCGTGTTCTACACCGGCAGCTATCGTCCCCCCCGCGAGTTCAACTGGGTGGTCGGGGTTATCCTCCTCGTCCTTACCTTCCTGCTTAGTTTCACTGGCTATCTGCTGCCGTGGGACCAGCTATCTTATTGGGCGGTCACGGTTGGCACCAACATGGTGGGCACCACTCCGTTCGTGGGCGATTTGGTACACTTCCTGCTGCTGGGCGACAAGACGGTGGGGCAGAATACCCTGATACGCTTCTACACCCTGCACGTGATTGCCCTGCCGCTGCTGCTCTCGCTGTTCCTCAGCGTCCACTTCTGGCGCATCCGCAAAGATGGCTTCTCGCGCGGCCTGTAATTCTAGTTTTGAGTTTTGAGTTTTGAGTTTTGAGTTATTGGTATTTAGTTAGGAGTTACGCAGTTGAGGCTGGAGTGATGCCGGTTGATGTAGAGACGAATCGCATCAGCCCAGCCCAACTCATAACTCATAACTCATAACTCTCGTAAGAAGGGGGGTTTAGCAATGGCAACAACCGTACAACCGCCACCCACTGGTGAAAGCACCAAGCCGAGCGTACCCAGTCGGGAGGAGATGCTAGCCCGACTAGCGGCGCGACGTAGCCCCGAACAGCAGGTGCAGACCGCACGGCGCAAGGCGAACACGGTGCAAGTTTGGCCGCACCTGATGATTCGCCAATTCCTCGCCGCGGTGGTGATAAGCCTGAACACCCTGCTACTGTCGGTGCTGATTAACGGCCCGCTGGACGACCTCGCCAACCCGGAGAAGACCCCCAACCCCTCGAAGGCACCCTGGTACTTCCTCAACCTGCAAGAGTTGCTCCTGCATATGTCGCCCGACCTCGCGGGGGTGATTGTGCCGACCCTCGCGCTGGTGGCGATTGCCGCTATCCCCTACTTCGATAACAAGTCCGAGGGTGCC
>JBBSEE010000963.1:0-1136 GCA_038239995.1 Chloroflexia bacterium
CAGGATATCCTTCGCCTGGTATTCGTGAATGTTCACGCGCTCTCCGATGTAATTGTCGTTCCCGCCGTGCCCCGCACCGCCTCCCGGCCATGCTGAAGCTCCGTAATGATGGCACGCCCCCCGGTCCGGCGCACGAAGTCGATCGCTGCGCGCACCTTGGGCGCCATACTGCCCTCGCCGAACACCCCTTCCTCGTCGAGCCGAGCCGCGTCGTCCACGCTCATGGTGCGGATCGGGCGCTGGCCTGGCGTTCCCCAGTCCCGGTAGATCGCGTCCACGTCGGTCAGGATGAGCAGCAGTTCGGCGCCGAGATCACCGGCGAGCACTGCCGCCGCGAGATCCTTGTCGATCACGGCATCCAGTCCCTCCCACCCCTGCCGATCGTTGTCGAAGAACACCGGCACCCCGCCGCCGCCGACTAACACCCCCTCGCGCACGCCGACGGCCACCAGCACACCCACCGCTACGCCCAGCCGCACCCCCACGATTACCCCCACTCCCCCGCCGGGGGCGACCAACACGCCCACCTACACTCCTGCGCCGCCCACCTTCACCCCTTCAAGTACGCCTACCCAGCCGGGTGCTAGCCCTACGCCCACCGATTGCCCTAATCCCTTCACTGACATCACCGGCAATCTGTTCTATGGAGCGATACACTACCTCTACTGTCGCGGGGTGGTCAACGGCACGGGGCCGACCACGTTCGGGCCGGGCGGCACTTCCACCCGCGGCCAGTTCGCCAAGGTGGTGGTCAAGGGCTTCGGCATCGCCTCGTATACCCCCACCGCCGGGCCGGACTTCACCGATGTGCAACCCAGCTACTTCGCCTTTGCCTATATCGAGGCGGGCTTCCACGCTGGGGTGCTGGGTGGCTACGACCCCGTTACCTGCACCAACAATGGAGCGGTCTACCCTTGCTATCTGCCGAACAAGGCTATTACGCGCGGGCAAATCACTAAGCTGGTGGTCAATGCCGCCCATTATCCGCTCATCACTCCCACCGGCGGCAACCCCACCTACTCGGACGTACCCGCCAACAACGTTTTCTACCTGTTCATCGAGACCGCCCACAGCAAGAACGTGGTCAACGGCTACCCCGACGGCACCTTCCGCCCCAACAACAACATCCAGCGCGA
>JBBSEE010000964.1:0-1132 GCA_038239995.1 Chloroflexia bacterium
AAGCGGCTTTGAACCTGAGAGCATCTTCGACGAAGATTACCTCTACTTCTACGCGACGATGCTAACGGACGAGCGAAGCGACCACGAGACCGCTACCATCGTCAACCTGCTGTCTCTGCCTCCTGCCAGTGACATCCTTGACCTTGCTTGCGGGCATGGGCGCATCGCCAATCGGCTGGCCGTGCAGACCTATCAGGTGGTCGGCCTCGATGCCACCTCCCTGTTCCTCGACCACGCTAGGCGCGATGCAGCGGCACTGGGGCTGAGTGTAGAATACGTGCTGGGGGATATGCGCGACCTGCCCTATACAGGGCGGTTCGATGCGGTGGTCAATTGGTTCACCGCCTTTGGCTACTTCGACGATGATGGCAATCGCCAAGTATTGGCTGCCGCTTATGCTGCGCTGAAGTCCGGTGGCAAGCTCATCATCGAAATGAATAACCGCGACTTCATCTTGCGTAACTATCGTCATGATAGTGTGGTCGAACGCGATGGCAATTACCTGATTGACCGTAGCCACTATGACCCCATCAGCGGGCGCAGCACCAGCGAACGCATTATCATCCGCGACGGCAAGGTGCGCCGCACCGTGTACTTTGTGCGAATGTTTACCTACACTGAGCTACGCGATTGGCTGACCGCCAGCGGCTTCCGCGAGGTAGCGGTCTATGGCGAGAATGGCACACCCTACACCACTGACAGCAGGCGCATGATTACTATTGCGACGAAATAGCCGAGTATCTGGCAGAGAAAGGGGGGTTAGCAGGGAGCAAACATCATTATCGGCGCGATGCGCCACATCAACACAATGGCATATTCCACAACTTAATCTGGCGACACACCATTGCGTCCTGCGACGAAAGTCGGGGCCAGAGGACGCAGCGAGGAGCGCAGCAGGCATGACTCTTGAACTGAGAGTCTGGGCCGCCAGCATCAAGGATGGCTGGCAAGTAGACCGAGCGAAACGCCCATTGCGGGCAAGGGCTGTGAGCAATCAACTTAGAGATGAACTGGGGGGACGATGGCTGTTGTTCTATGCCTTCGCCCTGCAACTAGACGAGCGCAGAGAGGCACTCCGAGCCTGATGCAATACTCCCCACCGAGGCCTAACTCCCCTCCCGATGGGAGGGGA
>JBBSEE010000965.1:0-1126 GCA_038239995.1 Chloroflexia bacterium
AATCGGTCGGAGTCAAGGTCGGGGTGTTGGTCGGCGGCACCGGCGTGTTCGTGGGTGTGTTGGTGATGGGCACCGGCGTGTTGGTCACTGTTGGGGTCGGGGTGGCACACGGCACCGGCGGGTAGTAGACCTCGAACACATCGAGGGGGGTCACGCCGCTGGTGTCATAGCCGCCTGCCACATAGACGTGGACACCATCGGTGTCTATGCCCATGTTACGTCGCGCGGTGGGGAAGGGTAGGCCGGTACTCCACGAATTGGTGCCGGGGTCGTAGATGTCCACCTCGTTGCTGGGGTTAGGCGCGACCCGTCCGCCGCCCAGCACCCACAGCTTGCCGTTGTAGCTGACCGCCCGCGTTTCGCCGGTGGCCCTCGGTATGCTAGCGATGGTGGTAATCGTATTCGCGGTGGGGTCGTAGGCGTAAGAGTTGTTGGTGTCGTTCAGGTTGGCCCCGTCCCATGTCGAGCCACCTCCGCTGTAGATGGTGTTGCCGATGGTGGCCGCGGGGATGTAGCCCATTGCCACCGGTAGGTGGGTGGTCTTCAGTTGCCAGCGGCTACCGGCGGCGCGGCTGGGGTCGAACTCCCAGATAGTGTCCAGCATATAGCGGTTGGCAAGGAGGGCATCAATGTTGAAGCCGCCTAGCACGTACAGCTTGTTGTTGTAGATGGCGAACCCGCCGGGTATCGCATTGGAGATGACCGCTTGGTTCCAGGGGTCGCTGCTCAAAGTGGACAGCGTATCGCTGCTGGGGTTGTAGAGGCGCACATCGGGGCTGGCGACGCTGCCACCCGCAGCCGAGCCGCCCACGAACACAATCTGCTGCGTACCGCTGATGGTCAGCACCCCACCTACCGCATTGTTGACCAAGTTGGTGGGGAAGGCGGCGGACTTAGCGGTCCATGCGTTAGTGCCGGGGTCATATTCGGTGGGGTTGAGGACATCGCTGCCCGCCGAGTCGCTAGAGCGTCCGCCCAGCAGGTAGAACTTGCCGTTGGGAGGATAGTAGGCTCCCACCGCGCGGACTCTGGGGGCGATTACCGCTGCCTTCGTCTGCCAGCTAGCGGGGGTACAAGGGGTAGGCGTAAGGGTGGGGGTGTTAGTCGCACCGCCCGGCGTGTTGGT
>JBBSEE010000966.1:0-1122 GCA_038239995.1 Chloroflexia bacterium
AGGGGGGGGGGGGGGGGGGGGTTGGGTGGGCCAGGGGCAACGCATCGCTCCCTTGCCCAAAGTGGTCAATGAATTGGTCGGCCCAGAGCGCGATGTTCAGAGCCATCCACAGGGCACGGCTATGGTCGGTGCGGCCATGTTCACGCAGCAGGGTGGCGAGGTACGCGGGGTCGAGCAGAGCGCGGGCGGTGGGGCTGAGGTCGCCGAGGGTGTTGACCAGCCAGCCGCGCAAGGGGTCGGCGAACCATTGAGCAATCGGGGTGGGGAAACCCTTCTTGTCCTTGCGGGCGACTATGGCGGGGGGGAGCAGGGGGGAGACCGCCCGCCGCATGATGCGCTTGGTCTCCAACCCGCGCAGCTTGAGCGCGGCGGGGATGCGGGCGGCCAGTTCCACGATGCGATAATCGAGCAGGGGCACGCGCGACTCCAGCGACACGCTCATGCTGGTGCGGTCTTCGACGTGCAGTAGGGCGGGCAGATAGTTCCGCAAGTCCCAGTAGAGGGCGCGTTGCAGCGGGTTGCTGCCGGGGTTCGTGCCCGCGTCGCGGGGTTGTAGGTGGGTCAACACCTCGGCGCGGAGCAAGCCGCTCGCCCCATCAGTTGCCAGCCGTCGCCGCCCAGAGTTGAGCGCCAACTCGCGTAGCGGCCCGCGCATCCCCACCCGCAGCATATCGGCGAGTAGCGCGGCGGCGGCAGCGGGGGTGGGTTGGCGGCGCAGTTGGGCGAGTTGGCCGCGCAGGTAGGGGGGGACGTAGCGGAAGTAACCGGCGAACAGTTCGTCGCCTCCTTGCCCGCCGTTCACCACCTTGACCCGATTATCGGCGGTCAGCTTGCAGACGTGGTATTGGGGGTAGAGGCCCGCGCCCACGCTGGGGTAGTCCATGTGCCAAACCAGCTTGGGCAGCAGGGCGGGGAAATCGGCAGCGGTGGGTATCACCTCGTGGTGGTCGGTGTGGTACATCGCGGCCACTTCACGGATATAGGGCCGCTCGTCATAGGCCGCGCCCTCGTTGAACGCCCCGCTGAAGGTTTGCAACGGCCCCGCGTCTTCGCCCGCCAGCCAGCGACTTGCCAGCGCGACCACACTGCTGCTGTCCAGCCCGCCGCTGAGGTGTGCCCCCA
>JBBSEE010000967.1:0-1121 GCA_038239995.1 Chloroflexia bacterium
ATCGCCGCCAGCCTGCGCCAGCTAGCCGACCCCCAACTCGCCGCCCGACTGGGTCAGCAAGGGCTATCCGACTATCACGCGCTGGGCATCACGTGGGACAAAGTGGTAGACGCGCTAGTGGGCAAGGGCTAGAAGCGTTCCTCGTGGACTAGCTCACTCAGCGGCTTGCGGGCTTGGCCGGGGGCGGTTCGCATCTGCTTCGCCTCGTCAGCCGGGTAGCCGAGGGCGATAACGGTGCGTACCCAGCGGTCAATGGGGATGCCCAGCATCTGCTTGGCAAGGTCCGCCCCCTCTGGATTGAGGGTCAGCCAGCCAATCCCCGCCCCCAACTCGTGAGCGGCAGCGGCCAGCATGATACGCTCGGTCAGCCTGCCCTCATCGTAGCTAATCAAGGCCGGCTCACGGTCGCCCTGCATCACCAGCACGATTGCCGCCCCCGCGTTGGCAATGTGGCGCAGGTTGGGGCTAATTGCGGCGACTTGTTGCAGGGTGGCACGGTCGCGGATGACGAGGAACTCCCACGGCTGGCTGTTACTCGCACTGCCCGACCAGCGGGCCACCTCTAGGATGTCCTGCATCGCCGCATCGGGTAGAGCGTCGGGACGGAACTGGCGTATCTGTCTCAGTCCGCGCAGCAATGCAATCTTCTCACCCACTCCCTGATTGTTCCCACTGTTTGGCTTGGTATCCATATATGCCTCCTTTGTATCCTAATTATAGCACAATAGATTGAGCAGACATAAACAGGGGCGCATCTTAGGGGATGCGCCCCCTTCATGCCTCATGGCTAAGGCGTGGTCACGCCCTTATACACGATTTGGCACATCTGGTCGCGCTGGATGTTGGCGTTCGGCCTAAAGGTGCCGTCGGGGAAGCCGTTGACCACATTCTTGTAGTGGGCGGTTTCGATATACAGGTAGAAGACGTTGCTGGGTGGCACGTCGGAGTAGGTTTGCCCGCCGCCGATGGGCGTGATTAGGGCGTAGTGCGCGGCGGAGACCACCAGCTTGGTGACTTGCCCGCGCGTGATGGCAATGTTCGGTAGATAGCAAGGGTAGGTTACGCCCGCAGCGGCGCACTGGGCCGGGGTGAAGCCCGCGAGGATACCGGCGTGGAAGCCC
>JBBSEE010000968.1:0-1118 GCA_038239995.1 Chloroflexia bacterium
GTGCAGGAAGTGGACATAGTGGCCGGGGAAGGCTTCATGGATGCTGATGTCCATCATGCTGTAGTGGTCGAGGTAGCGCAGCCATTCTTCCTTCTGCTCCTCGCTCCAATCGTCCTCCACTGGGGTAACGAAGTAGTATGAACTGATATGTGGGGAGGTCTCGAACGGGCCGGGGGTGTACATGAAGGCGAACGAGTAGCGCATATACGGCGGGGTTTCGATCACCTTGCAGATTTCGTCGCTGGGGACGGTAATCAGGTCGTGGTCCAGCAGGTACTGGCGGATGCGCTCTAGCATCGCCGCGGTGTCGGGGATGAGGCTCTCTGCCGTGCTGTGGTGGTTGGATTGCGCGGCAAGGATGTCGGCCACCGACTTGCTAGGGTCAATCTGCGCGGCGGTGAGGCGGATTTGCTCCTCGTTGCGGCGCAGGTCGGCTTCACCGGCGGCGATTAGCTCGTCCAGCGACAAGTTTACCCCTTCGCTATATTGTATCAACTGCTCGAACGCCTCGCGGCCAAGCGCAAAGTCGGGGTCAGCTTTATCCAGCCTGCGCCCCAGCCAGCCCACAAAATCGCGCACCGCGGCCGCGGCAGTGGCGTTCACCTGCTCAAACTCGGCGAACAGCTGGTCATCATCCACCTTGCCCACGATGGCGGGCAAGTCGCGCTCAAGGTATTCCGCCTGCCCCCGATAGAAGATGAGGGCCTGCTCAATCCACGCCCGCGGCATCCGTTCGTCGAGGTTCTCTTTGGCTGCCTCCACAATCGCGGGGAAGGCCCGCTGGTGGTTCATCAGGTCGCGCACGCGGTCGGGGAGCGGCTTATACTCGTGCAGCACATAGTTGCCCAAATCCATAGCATCGAGGTAGGTGGTGGGTTGACGGTGGAACAGGCGCAAGGTCTCCACCCGATGCAACTCGGCGCGGAGGTTTAGGCGCATCATCTCAAGGTCAAGCCACTCGTCGGGGGAAAGTTTCTTGCCCGCTAGCGTGTCGGCCCGCTCCAGCAGACTGCGGGTGGTGGCAATGTGCCGCTCGATGTTGGCCGCGCTGAGGTCGGGGGCAAAACCCGCATATTCATGCAGGCCTAGCCAACCCCCGCTATGCGGCGCGAAGGTGA
>JBBSEE010000969.1:0-1116 GCA_038239995.1 Chloroflexia bacterium
ACGCTCTTGTAGTGGGCGGTCTCCACGAACAGGTAGAAGACGTTGGAGGGGGGCACGTCGGAGTAGGTCTGGCCGCCACCCACTGGCGTGACCAGCGCATAGTGCGCGGCGGATACCACCAGCTTGGTGACTTGCCCGCGCGTGATGGCGAGGTTGGGCAAGTAGCAGGGGAAGGTTTGACCATTGGCGGCGCAGGTGGCGGGGTCGAAGCCGTTGAGGATACCGGCATGGAAGCCCGCTTCGATGAAGGCGAAGGCGAAGTAGGCGGGTGGCACATCGTTGAAGTCGGGTGCGCCGGTGGGGGTGTAAGGAGCGATGCCGAAGCCTAGCACCACCACCTTAGCGAACTGGGCGCGAGTCGCGGTGCCCGTGGGGTTGAAGTGGGTGGGGTCAATGCCGTTGACCACGCCGCGACAATACAGGTAGTGGATAGCGAAGTAGAAGGTATTGCCATTGATGTCCACGAACGGGTTGGGGCAATCGGTCGGCGTTACTGTTGCGGTGTTGGTCGGCGGTGCTGGCGTGTTGGTGGGGGTGTCGGTGGGGCCGACTGGCGTGTTGGTCGGGGTGTTGGTCGGTGGCACCGGCGTATTGGTCGGCGTGCTGGTGGGACCGACTGGCGTGTTGGTCGGGGTGTTGGTGGCTGGCACCGGCGTGTTGGTGGGGGTGCTGGTCGGAGCGCAGGTAGTAATTACGCTCTTCTCGGCATCGGCGGAGAAGGTGCCATTGTAGCCACCAACCTTGTAGAGTGCACCATTGAGGTAAGCACCCGCAATGGTGCGACTGCCGACTAGCAGGTTCGGGCCTGCTGACCACGAGCCGCCGGGGGTGTACTTCTCAGTGGTGGCTAGGAAGCTAGTCCAGCCGCCGCCCAACACGAACAGGGCGGGGCCGCCGGTCTGCCCAGTGTTGATGCCGATGGCGGCGGGGCCACCTCGCGCGGTCAACATCGGCGGGCCAGCACTCCACATATCGGTGCTGGGGTTGTAGATTTGCACGTTGTTCATGTCGGGGCCAGTGCCGCCGCCCACAAGGTAGATGAGACCATCTACGGTTGCGGCTGCCGCATAGTTGACTGCGACCGGCACCGCGGCTTTGCTCGTCCAACGACTGCCC
>JBBSEE010000970.1:0-1115 GCA_038239995.1 Chloroflexia bacterium
CCAGCCCATGCTCAACGCGCTAGGCGAACCCCTGCGCGGGCTGCTAGTCGCCTACTACATCAAGCGCGGCAAACCCATCAGCGACGACCTCATCAGCGACGTGGATGCGGGTATTATCAACAACACTTCCATCTCCTTTCGCTACACAGTCGGTCTCTGCTCCATCTGCGGCAAAGACCAAATGGAGGAGGACTGGGAGAGGAGCGAATGCCCACACGCCATCGGGATGAAGTACGACGGTGCTACTTGCTACTCGCGCATCATGGATGCGACCGCATTCGAGGGCAGTATGGTGTGGTATCACGCTACCCCCGGCGCGTTCGTAGCCCGCGCCCTTAAGCTGGTAGAGCGTGGCCTGCTCCGTCCCACCCAACTCCGCAGCCTCGAAGATGTGTACGGTGTCCGCATGATTGGGCGGGTCTCCGTCACCCCCCACGTATCGGAACCCATCCCTGAAAGGAACGAACCTATGCCTGACCTTGAAACCCCGACTGGCGTGGAGTGGCACTCGCCAGATGCCCCCACCCCCGACGTTGCTGCTGCCAACTCCATCCCTGACGCTTCCGCCCTCGATGTTGCTACTGCCCCCGCCGAACAGACGAACGAACGTTCGTTCGCCGCGGGTATCATCAGCGGCATCCTCGCCCGCGCGGGCGCGGCTATCTCTGCGGCGAACAAGGCGAAGCTGACCGCTGCGCTCGATGCCCTATCCTCGGCTGACGACGCAATGGACAGTGCCGTCGCTGCGCTTGCCGACGTAATGGGTACCACCCCTCCCGTCGATGAGAGCAACGGCGACGAGGAGGGCGCGATGCAGCAGACCTCGTTTGCCGGTCAACTGGCCCGTGCTGCTGGTATCCAAACTAGCGACCGTAAGGCCGCCCTGCAAGAGGCGGCGCAAGTAGCAGACTCGGTGCGTTCGCTGACCAGTGAGCGTGACCACCTGCAAGCAGAGCTTGTCAATGTCCGTGCCGCCCTCGCTGCGCCGGAAGGTGTGGCCTTCGCCGACCACCTGCGGGCAGTCGCCCGCGAGGCGGAGACGGGCCGTGCTTATCGCGACGAACTGATTGCCCTCATTAGCCGCGCCTTCATTACGGCTGGTGGCAAGCAAGCCG
>JBBSEE010000971.1:0-1109 GCA_038239995.1 Chloroflexia bacterium
AATCACCGAGTTGGTGGACTTGCCGAAGATGACACCGGGGCCGCCGGTGGCGATAATCACCGCGTCGGCAGCGAAGGCGCGGATTTCTAGCGAACGCAAGTCTTGGGCGACGATGCCGCGACATACCCCCTGCTCGTCTATCACCGCGCTGAGGAACTCCCACGTCTCATACTTCTTGACCGTGCCCTCGGCCTCGTGGCGGCGCACCTGCTCGTCCAGCGCGTACATCAGTTGCTGGCCGGTGGTCGCCCCGGCAAAGGCGGTGCGATGGTAGAGGGTGCCGCCGAAGCGACGGAAGTCGAGGTTGCCTTCAGGGGTGCGGTTGAAGGGCACGCCCATGCGGTCGAGCAGGTAGATGATGCTGGGGGCCATCTCGCACATCTGCTTGACGGGGGTCTGGTCGGCAAGGAAGTCACCGCCGTACACGCTGTCGTCGAAGTGCTGCCACGTGCTGTCGCCCTCACCTTTGGTGTTGACCGCGGCGTTGATGCCACCCTGAGCGCAAACCGAGTGGCTGCGGCGCACCGGCACGATGCTGAACAGTTCCACCGGCACCCCCGCCTCGGCGACCTTGATGGTGGCGGACAGCCCCGCGAGGCCGCCCCCGACTACGATAATCTTAGCTGGCATTGGCTACTTCCTCCTCCTTTGGAGTTTGGACTTTCATATGATAGGATTAACCTACTTGCGCGGTTACTGGCTCGGTGGGTTGCTCAGTCACATCATTCGCCTCGGGGTCCGCATTAACATATGCGGCGAAGCGGGGGTCATCTACCCAGCCATACTGCGGGATTGCCAGCCCCCATCGTCCCTCCGCGTCTGACACCCCTTGCCCCGACTTTAGCTTATCCTGTATCGCTTTGAGGGTGGTGACGAACAGAGGCAAGGTCTTGATGTCCAACAATTCCCAATCAAGTTGGCTAATGTCGAGCAGGGCGGCCACGGGGCGGCCATCAATGGTGACGATGACTGTACCCTCCCCCCCGCCGCGCACGTATTCAGCGAGCGACGCGCCCGCTTTGGTAAGTTCTATCTTCTTCATCACGTTTAACCCCTTCCCAGCTAGGAGCTAGCAAATAATTCATCGGCTACGGATGCAAGCCATGCGA
>JBBSEE010000972.1:0-1105 GCA_038239995.1 Chloroflexia bacterium
TCAAGACTGGCATCAACGTTTCCTCGCTGACCCCACGGTGCTGGGGGTGGTGGACAGCTACGGCATCGAACTCATCCACCCTACTCGTGAGGGCAGGAGCGCTAGGCAGATGGGACGCAAGGGCAAGTCCAACTACCGCTGGATCGTTGGCGCGAAGTTCTGTGTGCTACTCAACCAATATGGGCAGGTAGTAGATTGGGCAGCAAGCTCGGCCAATGTTCATGATGGCATCTTTGCGCCATTGATCGCCAGCTATGAGCAAGAGATGGTGGTGTTGAGCGACCATGGCTTTCATCGTAGAACTGGCGACCCCACCAATCTCAAGGTCTGCGACCACCATCAGTGGAGTGAACGGATGATGGTGGAGCGGTGCTTCAGCCTACTGACACGAGTGTTCGGCGCGAAGCGGATGGGGCAGCGAGTACGCGAATATCTGTGGGCCAGGCTAGGGTACATCGCCGCCGCATTCAATGTACTGATTGGTTGGCATGGGCTGACGGCCGCCAGCAATGGAGTGCTGCCTTTCACCATTGCTGAGTTCGCGCTCTAGCCAACTAGCACAACTGATTAGTAGCCTAGCAGCGACGTAGTTGTTCGCAACAAAGGAACAAAGTACATCGCCGGGTAGGCTACTAGCTTGCGTGCCAGTAATCTACTCGGCGACATATGCTTGTCTTGGTTAACCGCCTAACCAAACTCAAGGGGAGACGAACAGCGAGTTGTGGTAGCGCACCCACCAGCCGCTATTCTTCAGGCCACCATCGGGGTAGGTAAAGTAGGTACCACCGCAGTATGTTCCCGTCCCGATGTATAGCCCCGTAAAGAAATCCTTGGGACTGCCGCAGTTCGCGCTATTAAGGTCAGCTAGCATAAAGGCGGCCCCACCGGCGTAGCTGAGGTGCGAACGGATAACCGCGGTGTTCTGCTCGATGTAGTGGGGGGCGGTCGCGCCGCAGTAGTCTAGATGCTGCAACATCGTATCTCGGCACAAGTTGTGGTCACCATCAGTGTAGCTGTAGGAAGGAGGAGGGCCGATGTTGAGCGGGTCAGTCGGCCAACCATACTCCTCCAACACCACCGGACGATGATAGTTGAGGAAGCTCCA
>JBBSEE010000973.1:0-1101 GCA_038239995.1 Chloroflexia bacterium
CTGCTGTTCAGCGACTTCAACACGCCGATGCAGATTGCTGAACCTAGTGCCAAATAGTCGTTTGACAACCACGCCGCCGCAACGGTATAATTAGCGGGTAAAGTGAATAGGTCTTCAGGGCAGGGTGTAATCCCCGACCGGCGGTAAGCTCGATGAGCAAGCCCGCGAGCCGCGTTAAGCCAACGTGGCAGACCCGTGTGTAAAGCCGGGGCCGACGGTTATAGTCCGGATGGAAGAAGGCCACCAGTAGCACCCCGCATCTACGGCGGGGGACAACCCCGATTGTCAACGCCGTCTGATGCTAGCGTGCGCTAGGCTCACGTTGGCGGATTTGTAGCCGCCGACGCGCCGTGCCTACCCCTGCCCTGAACTAATCGTGCAGGGCTTTTTGTTGCCCTTTAGGGAGCAGGTACGGTGATTAAGCAGAGTGCAGCCGCGCGGATACGCACGCAGGTCGAGGATGAGGAGCAAGCGATAAGTCCCACCCTACCAGAGCCGGGCGCGGGGTGGTGGCGGGGAGGGATACGGGGGGGCAGCGGGCTGGTCGCCCTCGGCCTGTTCATCGGGCTATGGCAAGTGGTGGTCTGGCTGGGCAACTACCCCGCCTACATCCTGCCCGCCCCCGCACAGGTGGCAGTTCGCTTCTGGGAGGCGGCTACCAACGGTACGCTGCTGGCCCACGCCCCCGTCACCCTCGGCGAGATGCTGCTCGGCTTCGCCCTCGGCGGCGGGGTGGGGTTGCTGCTCGGCTATCTGCTGTACAAGTTCCAACCCCTCGAACGCCTGCTCGCCCCCTACATCGCTGCCAGCCAAGCCTTGCCCATCGTGGCGATTGCCCCCCTGCTGGTGCTGTGGTTCGGCTTCGGCCTGCTGCCCAAAGTGCTGGTCTGCGCCATCATCGTCTTCTTCCCCATCACCGTCAGCGTGTTCGCCGGGCTACGCAACATTGACCGCAACCTGCTGGAGGTGGCCGACCTGTTCGGCGCATCGGCGGGGCAGAAGCTGTGGCTGGTGGAGTTGCCCCTCGCCGCCCATAGCATCTTCGCGGGGCTGCGTATCGGTGTCACTCTCAGCGTCACTGGCGCGGTGGTGGGCGAGTTC
>JBBSEE010000974.1:0-1100 GCA_038239995.1 Chloroflexia bacterium
AGGAGCAGTGGACCACCCTTGGTGCAGCAGCCGGTATCCAGCGTGGCATTGACAACGCTTCTATCCTGATGCTAAGTGGCACCGCGCTGGCGGGATTGTTGTATCTGATAAGTCAATCACTGCTCTCCACCCTGAGCAGGCGGAAAGAGTTTGCGCTACTGGCAGCGGTGGGTTGGCGCAGGCGCCATATCGTTGGGCTTGTGGTAGGTGAAGCAGGGATACTTGGCATCCTTGGCGGGTTGGCGGCGGTGGCCTTTGCCATCGTCATAACGCAAGGTTTGGGGCTGAACGCTCCTCCTGAGCAGGCTGCAACGGTGGGCTTTGTTGTATTCCTACTCTATGTGATAGCAAGCATCGGCCCGGCAAACTGGCTTGTGCGGCAACCGGTGGCCGAATTGTTGCAGCGTGGCGAAGTATCTATGCCTGCCACTGATCAATCAAAGGTGGGTATGCGAAAGCGCCCGTTCGGTGGCGCGGGGAGCATGGGTTGGCGGGGATTGGCGAGTTTCGCCTGGCGCAACCTATCGCGGCGGCGGGTACGGGCTATACTAGCAGCAGGCGGGGTGGCGATTGCCACTGCACTGTTGATGCTACTGGTCGCGAGTTTGGTAGCCCTTAGTGGCACACTACGGGTGACGCTGCTAGGTCAGTTCGTGGGACTTGAGGTGCAGCCATATCACTATATCATGGTGGGCAGCGCATTGATAATCAGCATTCTAGCGGTGGCCGATCATCTAGCAGTAGGTGTAATCGAGAGGCGGCACGAGCTGGCGCTGCTGCAAGCGGTGGGCTGGCGAGCGGGTGCAGTGAGACTGAGCCTGCTGTGGGAGGGATTGTGGCTGGGCTTGATGGGCGGCATCGTGGGGGCGGTCATTGCGGTTGCAGTTGCCTTGGCATCACGAAGTGAGCTAATGCTGAGCGCTTGGTGGGTGATACCGGCGGGGCTTCTGGTGATGCTCCTCCTCTGTGGCTTGAGCGCGTTGTACGCTATCGCTCTAACACCGAGGCAAATGCTGATCAAGGGCATGACCCAGCAGAGATAAGGGGTAGAAGATGAGTGAAGCCATGATTGTAGCGACTGACCTGAGCAAGATATATGA
>JBBSEE010000975.1:0-1097 GCA_038239995.1 Chloroflexia bacterium
CGATGATTGTACACGAACGGCGGGGATGAGGTTTGAGGTTTGAGGTTTGAGGTTTGAGTTAGTGATGAGTGATAAGTAATAAATGGTGAATGGTCAATGAAAGGCCGAAGCGCATCCACCTAAAGCCTCTCCCCGCGGGAAACCCCCTTGTGTGGTTCCCTGTGGGTAGGTTTGGTGAGGGAGAATGTTGCCCCGCAGCAACGTTTAAGTCAGAGAGGAGAGCTATGACCGCAACAACCGACACCCCCGTGCAGCGCAGCGCGATGGAGCGCGACCACTATCAGATGCTCATCAACGGTGAGCAGGTGGACAGCATGGGGGGTGAGACCTTCGACACCTTCAACCCCGCCACCAACGCGAAACTGGCAACCGTAGCCAAAGCGAACGAGCAGGATGTGGACAAGGCCGTAGCCGCCGCCCGCGCCGCCTTCGACAAGTGGCAGCGGGTCAGCGGCAGCCAGCGCAACCGCATCCTGATGAAGGTGGCCGAACTGCTGCGCGAACGCACCAACGACCTCGCCCGCATCGAGACCCTGAACAATGGCAAGGCGATACAGAACGTCAAGGCGGAGATTGGGCAGGCGATTGACGACTTCGAGTTCTTCGCTGGTGCATCCACCAAGATTACCGGCATCACCATGCCGTTGCCCGGTCGGCACCTCGGTTACACCCTGCGCGAGCCGGTGGGGGTGTGCGCCCAAATCATCCCGTGGAACTACCCGCTGATGATGGCGGCGTGGAAGCTGGCTCCCGCGTTGGCTTGCGGCAACACCATCGTGCTGAAACCGGCCAGCAACACCCCGATTAGTGCCCTGCTGCTGGCGGAAATCTGCCTTGAGGCGGGCGTACCGGCGGGGGTAGTCAACGTCATCACTGGCCCCGGCAGTACGGTGGGCAACTACCTTGCCAGCCACCCCGGTGTGGACAAGATTGCCTTCACCGGCGAGACCAGCACCGGCAAGCAAATCATGGTCGCCGCCGCCGCCAGCCTGAAGCGCATCAGCTTGGAACTGGGTGGCAAGTCGGCCAACGTCATCTTCGAGGATGCCGACATCGAGGCCGCAGCCAACGGCGCGGCCTTCGCTATCTACTACAGC
>JBBSEE010000976.1:0-1092 GCA_038239995.1 Chloroflexia bacterium
TTATGCCGGTTGACGTAGGGGCGAATCGCATACGCCCTGTCCAACTGCGTAACTCCTATGATAATCGGTTTCTTCACCGCAAGCGAGCCTCCCGTGATAATTTTGGTAGCTAGTATACCCCTTGGAGGGCGACAAAAGATGTGTCCCCCACCAAAAAGGACGAATCACGCCCCAATGCTTGACGCTCATCTAACGGCGGCGTATAATAGATGATAGTCATGTGCGCCAACGCCGTCGCGCAGCGTCTTGAACCCGCTTGTTCTACCTGCTACCTCCTGTCGCGCTCCCGACGGCCTCATTATATTCCGCGTACCCACCCATATCGTGCCGGTGGGTTGCGCTGCGCTGCGAGATAGCGATAGAAGGAGAGTTGTTTGCCGTGAAGTTTGCCAATCGCATCACCAACCTGCCGCCCTACATCTTTGCCGAGTTGAACAAACGCATCGAAGCGAAGCGCAAGGCGGGGGTGGACGTAATCAATTTCGGCATCGGCGACCCCGATGTGCCGCCCCCCGCCTTCATCCTCGACACCCTGAGCATGGAGGTGCGCGACCCCAAGAATATGTCCTACCCCAACTATTACGGCCTACCAGAGACCCGCCACGCCATCGCCGACTGGTATGGCAAGCGGTTCGGGGTGCATATTGACCCCGACCATGAGGTGCTGCCCCTGATTGGCTCGAAGGAGGGCCTCGCCAACCTTGCTACCGCGATGCTCGACCCCGGCGAGATTGCGCTCGTGCCCAGCCCCGGCTACCCAGTCTACAGTTTCGGCACCCTGCTAGTGGACGGCCAGCCTTACGAGATGCCCCTGCTGGAGGCTAACGACTACCTACCTGACCTTGAAGCTATCCCCCGCCCCATAGCCGAACAGGCGGTGATGATGTGGCTGAACTACCCCAACAACCCCACCGGCGCAGTCGCCTCGCTGGACTTTCTCCGCCATGTGGTGGAATACGCCCACCGCTACGACATCCTGATTGCCTACGACAACCCCTACAGCGAAATCTACTTTGACGACTATTGTCCCCCCAGCATCCTACAGGTGGAGGGGGCCAAAGACATCGCGGTGGAGTTCAACAGCCTGAGCAA
>JBBSEE010000977.1:0-1092 GCA_038239995.1 Chloroflexia bacterium
ATTGGCCCTGCCACCCACCAAACCCCCTACGAGTATGCCGAGAGCATGGACCAGCGGCTACCGGCGGCGAAGGGGATGTTCCGCCCCATTGCCCGTGCCTACGTGCGCTCCCGCTTTGGCCGCTTGCCCACCGACACCGAGGAGCGCAGTCGGCTGACCAGCTACTGGATGGCGGCCCGCTCCGCTATCGTGCGCCGCATCCCCCTCCGCTGGCTTAACGGCAAGCGCAAACGATAGTCTATCTTTCCCCTCCCACCGGGAGGGGCGGGGGGTGGGCGGGTGATTGACAATCGCCCCCACTATCGGTTAGACTAGCGGGCAGCAGTGTAGCAGTACAACATAGACTAAACGGGCAAGGGTACACGGCTCACTTGTACCTTTGCCGAGCAAGGTTAGCATCGTTGAGCAATCAGGTTCAGAGCGCAAGATTTAGGCTGACGCGCAAGTGGATAGTGGTGCTGGTGGTAGTGGCCGTGCCGCTATTGTGGCTGGTATGGCTAAGCCTCAGCCTGTGGAACACCGAGAGCAAGATATACAAGCCGCTGCCGCCTCGCCCCACCGTGGTCACGCAGCAGCATAATGACAATCCCACCCCCGCCCCTACCCATGCCAACAGCGCGGCTACTCTAGTCGTCGCGGGCCGTGCCACTGCCACCCCTATCCCCCATTCCACCAGCGACTTGAGCAAGGCGACCAGTCGGTTCAACATTCTGGTGATGGGGATAGACCAACGCCCCCAGAACGAGGCTAGCCGCAGCGATACCATGATATTGGTAAGCGTGGACCCGGTGAGCAAGACGGTTGGCTTCCTCAGCATCCCCCGCGACATGGCGGTGGAAATCCCCGGTTATGGCCTGAACAAGATTAACTCCGCCTACCTGTTCGGCGAATATCATCATGAGCCGGGCGGCGGGCCGGGGTTGGCGGTGTCCACCGTGGAGCAACTGTTCAAGGTGCCGATTAAGTATTACGTCACCGTCAACTTCGCAGGTTTCCAGAAGGTAGTGGATGCGGTGGGTGGGGTGGACATTGATGTGCCTTACGAGATATTGGACACCGAGTACCCTACCCCCGACGAGAAGACGATGACGG
>JBBSEE010000978.1:0-1090 GCA_038239995.1 Chloroflexia bacterium
AGGTTTGAGGTTTGAGGTTTGAGGTTTGAGTGGGGGATGCGCTTTCATCATCGCGGTAGGGGGGTGATTTATCACGCCCAGCGAGGTGCAGTATACTAAGCAACCAGCCGAGGCCGACTACGCCGAGCATGGCGAGGCCGGTGTACTTCGCGCCGGTGGTGAGGCCAACCAGCAACCCAGCGGCGAAGGCCAGCCCGCGATGCCCCGCCTCTTGCCTGCTTATCTCATAGGCGAGTAGTAGGGTGAGGCAGGCCAGCGTCCACATCAGCACGTCCACTTCGATATAGTGCGAGTTCTCGCTGTGAAAGGGGCTGGCGGCAAGCAACAGGGCGGCAATCAACCCCACGCGCGGGTTGAAGATGCGACTCGCCACCCCATACATCACCACCACCCCAACCGCGCCGAGGATAGCGGCGGCGGCGCGACCCCATAGGTACAAGTCGGGGGTCAGGGTGTAGATATGGCTGGTGTCGGGCAGGCTGGCGATGCTGAGGTTCGCCCCGCGTAGGTTCTGCCAACCTAGCCACAGCCAGGTAAGCGCATATTGCCAGTAGATGAACAGGCTGGGGTACTCGAAGAAGTTGGGGTCCAAGCTGCCGCGCTTCATCATGCTAATCGCGGTATCCACCATCACCGGCTCGTCGGGATGCACCACGTAGGGCAGCGACCAGCCAATCCCCCACAGCCGCAACGCAAGGGCGAAGGCGAACAAAGCCAGCGGGATGAGGATAGTTTTGAGTTTTGAGTTTTGAGTTAGGCTCATTTATTTACTATCTTAGGAGTTACGCAGTTGTGGGCGGATGCGATTCGCCTTCGTCCATCGGTATCAAGCTATGGGGGGCAACCGACCGCGGTGGAGGCTAGGCTTGCGGTAGCTGGGCATCTGGGGGTCTGGGGGGTCAGCCCCCAGCTACTGACGGGCGGATAGGCCATTGGTAACTGAACAGGTAAGGGGCGCAACAACGCACGAGATGATTAATAGCTACGCTTTACCACATCCACCATCACCCGGGGGGGGGGGGCGCCCCCCCCCCCCCCCCGCTGCCCCCCCCTTGTGTTTGTTTTTGGGGAGGGGTGGTGGGGGGTCGTG
>JBBSEE010000979.1:0-1083 GCA_038239995.1 Chloroflexia bacterium
GGGGTGTGCATCCAGCGCAAGCGGGGTGCATTCGCCACCACCCCTTCGCTGAGGGGGCGGCGCGACCACCAGCGGATGAACACCTCCGCATCGCTGATGTCCTCGCCCGCGCTGGGTTGGCCCTCTTTGTCCACCACCACTAGCTCATCGGCGGGCAAGGCGGCGCGTAGCTGCGCTAGCACCCCATTATGCTCTGTTGTGTAAGGTACGATAATCTTCATCGCCTCGCTCCTTTCTCGGTGACAGCGACAGTATACCCGCTGTGCGCCACGCTTGACAAACCGCGCCCCCTTTTGGCCCATAATCATGACACAAACCATGCCCCTGCCCCTGTCATACTGGCAAGGAGGCAAGGTATGAGCAAAGGGATAAGCCGAAGAGGTTTCATCAACGCGGGAGCTAGGACCACGGCGGCCCTCGGTCTGGTCGGGGCGATGTGGCAGCAGCAGGGGCAGACAGCGCGGGCCAGCAGCGATGGGGCGGCGGGCGACAGCTATCGTATCAGCCCCGACTTGCATCTGCTGAATCGCACCAGTTTCGGGGCACGGCCCGATGATTTGGCGCGAGTGGCGCGGAGGGGACGGGCCGCCTTCATCGAGGAGCAGCTAAACCCCGCCACCATTGACGACCGCGACTGCGAGCGGCGGGTGTTGATGCTGCCCAGCCTGCTGATGAACAACGCCGCGTTGCGCTATGTATATCGGTTCTACAGCAAAGACCCCAAGTACACCCCTATACGCTGCGCGATTGAGTTGTGGCAGGCGACGATATTGCGGGCGGTGTACAGCCAGCGGCAACTGTACGAGGTGATGGTGGACTTCTGGACTAACCACTTCAACATCAGCCAGCAGAAAGATGATTGCCTCTGGTACAAGACCAGCGACGACCGCCGGGTGATACGCGCCCACGCGCTGGGCAAGTTCCGCGACCTGCTGATTGCCAGTGCCCACAGCCCCGCAATGCTCTACTATCTGGACAACGCCTACAGCAGCGGCGACAACCTGAACGAGAACTATGGCCGCGAGATTATGGAGCTACACACGCTGGGGGTGGAGGGCGGCTACAGCCAGCAGGATGTGCGTA
>JBBSEE010000980.1:0-1083 GCA_038239995.1 Chloroflexia bacterium
GCGATGCGTTGCCCCTCGCCACCCAACCCGCCCTCGCCACCGCCCGATGAGAGTTCTCTACCTCAGCCAATACTTCCCCCCTGAAGTGGGCGCAACCCAGACCCGCGCCTACGAGATGGCCCGCTACCTTGCCACGCACGGCCACCGTGTCACCATGCTCACCGAAGTGCCCAATCACCCCAGCGGCATCATCCCCCCCGCCTATCGCCGCAAGCTGGTGGAGTTCGCCCCGCTGGACGGTATAGACGTGGTGCGCCTGCGGGTGCTGGCCTCGCCGCGCAAGGATTTCGCCCACCGCATCGCCTTCTACCTCAGCTATAGCGCGATGGCAACCGCCATCGCCCCTTTCCTACGCGGCAAGTATGACGTGATCTATGCCACCTCCCCGCCCCTGTTCGTGGGGCTGGCCGCGCTGGCGATTAGCTATCTGCGTCGCATCCCCCTCGTATTCGAGGTGCGCGACATCTGGCCGGAATCGGCGGTGATATTGGGCGAGTTGAACAGCCGCCGCGCGATTGCCCTCGCCTTGCGGCTGGAGCGAGCCTGCTATGCGCGGGCGCAACGCATCGTGGTGGTGACAGAGGGGATACGTCGTCGCCTACTAGCGCGGGGATTGCCAGCGGATAAGCTAGCCTTGATTAAGAATGGTGCGAACGTGGACCAGTTCCAGCCCCAGCCCGAAGCGGCAGCGCGGTTGCGTCAGCAGATGGGGCTGGACGGCAAGTTCGTGCTGATGTACGCGGGGGTGCATGGGCTGGCGCAGGGGATGGACACGCTGGTGCAGGCCGCGCACCTGCTGCGCGACGACCCGGATATACGAGTGATATTCATCGGCGAAGGCCCGAAGAAGGAGCAGACCGCCGCCCTTGCCCAACAGTTGGGTTTGGACAACTTGCTGCTGTTGGGCGAGAAGCCGCGCGAACAGATGCCTGCCTACCTGAGCATGTCCGATGCCGCGCTGGTGCCGCTGAAGAAGGTGGAGTTGTTCGAGGGAGCCTTGCCCAGCAAGATGTTCGAGGCGTTGGCCTGCGCCACCCCAGTGATACTGAGCGTGGGCGGCGAGGCGGCCAGCGTTCTGCAAGC
>JBBSEE010000981.1:0-1079 GCA_038239995.1 Chloroflexia bacterium
AAGGTGGTAAAATGGCGACAGCTTACATCATCCGTCGTGCCGTGTTCAGTGCTGCGCATCGGCTGCACAGCGACCAGCTTAGTGACGAGCAGAACCGCCAACTGTACGGCAAGTGCGACAATCCTCATGGGCATGGGCATAACTATGTGCTGGAAGTGACTGTGCGCGGCGAGATTGACCCCCGCACCGGCATGGTGATGAACCTGACCGACCTGAAGGCGGTCATCGAGCAGCAGTTGTTGGCCTACATGGACCATCGCCACCTCAACCACGAAGTGCCGTTCCTGCAAGGGGTGATACCGACCGCCGAGAACCTCGCGCTGGTCTGCTGGCGGCAGTTGCAGGCGGCCTTGCCCGCGGCCACACTCTACGAGGTGAAGGTGTACGAGACGGAGAACAACTACGCGGTCTATCGCGGCGAGTAACCAATGAGGAGCAGAGTAGATGCGTAATCCCTACGAGAGCATGACCGGGCAGGTGGCGATTATCACCGGCGGCACGGGGCAACTCGGCGCGATGGTCACTACCGCATTCATTGATGCTGGGGTGAAGGTCGCCATCCCCTATCGTTCGCCGCACGAGTGGGAGCGGTTCGGCGCGGGGATAAACCGCGACTCTGCTGCCGATTTCGATGACCTGCTAGGCGGGGAGGTGGACGTGGCTAGCCCCTACGAGTTCGGCGCGTTCGTCGAGCAGGTTCAGGCCAAGTGGGGCAGGTTGGACATCCTAATCACCACAGTAGGCGGCTACGCGGCGGGCGACCCGGTAGTCAGCCTCGCCGACGAGGTGTGGAGCGGGCAAATCGAGCTAAACGCCCGCACCGCCTTCGTCGCTGCCCGCGCGGTGCTGCCTGCGATGATTGAGGCGGGGCGCGGCAAAATCGTGATGGTATCCTCCCGCGCCGCGGTGGACAAGGCCAAGAACGCCGCCGCCTACAGTATCAGCAAGGCGATGGTCAACAAGCTGGTCGAGGCGATTGCCGCCGAGGTGAAGGATGACAACATCCAAGTCAACGCGATTATGCCCAGCATCATAGACACCCCTACCAACCGCAAGGGGGCGACCGAGGAGCAGTGGCG
>JBBSEE010000982.1:0-1069 GCA_038239995.1 Chloroflexia bacterium
CCGAGTTGCTGGGGGTTGAAGGTGGAGACTTGCAGTTCGAGGGGCAGGCGACGATAGAAGAACACCAGCTTGCTGGTCAACGCCGCCGCTTGGGGGTGACGGGCCGCCGCCTCTACCAACTCCCGCAGCCAGCCGGGGTCTACGCGCGTGTCATTGTTCATCAAGGCGACGAACTCGCCGTTCGCTTTCTGCATCGCCACATTGTTGCCCTGGGCGAAACCGAGGTTGGCGGGGTTGCGGATGATGCGGACAAAGGGATACTTGGTCGCAGTATATTCAATCGAAGCATCGTTGCTGGCATTATCCACCAATACCACCTCGTAGGCATCGGGCGGATAATCTAGGGTGGCGGGGGCCAGTGAGGTGAGGCAATCGTCGAGGAAGCGCAGCCCATTGTAGTTGACGATGACCACGCTGACGTAGGGGAGGTCGAGGTTGGGTGGGGGCGTACCTAGCTGCACGCTGGCGGCGTGGGCGGCAAGGGTGCGCTTGTCAAGGCGTGCTTTTGGGTCGGAGGCTGACCTCCTTAGCCGATTGGCAATCTTGACCGGCAACATCCGATTCAGCCGCGCTAGCTCGGCCTGCTGTTGCGCCATCACCCCGCGCCGCCAGCCAATCTCCTCAGTCTGCGCCGCTGCTACTTGTTCTAGCTGGGCAAGCTGCGCCCGCAGGTCGGCGATAATCGCCTCGTAGCGGTCGCTGGTATCCTGCACCGCTTGGGCGGTGAACGCATCCTTGTCGCGAATGACCTGCGCGATGTAGTCTTCTTTGTCGCGCACCACCTGTTCGAGGTGGGCATCCTTGTCGCGGCTAACCTCTACGACACGGGCTTCCATATCCGCGACAATTTGGGCGGCATAGGTATCCTTCTCGATGATGATTTGGGCGGCGTAGGCATCCTTGTCGGTGACGACTTGGGCGAGGTGGGCAGCAGCATCAGCGGTGGCCCGCTCCGCGTCGGTGGGGTATTGGTCGCGGTCGGGGGCGAAGGCGGGGGCGGCCACGAAATCGAGCAGCGGGGCGGCCACCTTATCCCAGCCGACTTCTGGTTGCACCGCAGCGAAGCGAG
>JBBSEE010000983.1:0-1064 GCA_038239995.1 Chloroflexia bacterium
CAATCCCCTTGCTCAAGCAGAAGGCGACTGGCAACCTGCCCGCCTTCAAGTCCGCCGAGGATACTATGCACGGCGAGGGTATGGGCATCAAGAGCTACATTGACCACCTCGACGCGGTGGACGACGAGGCCGCCGATGTGCTGGCCGAGCATATCAAGGAGAATGGGGCGATGGTCACATGGCTGCGCGACTACCAGAAAGTGGCCGCTGACGGCGCGGCTAGCCCCAACCTGCCTGCCCCCATCCTGTTGCTGGTCGGCCTCATCGCCGCCTTCATCATCTTCCTGCTGCGCGACCAAGACGAGGACGACGATGACGACATTCTGCGCGAGGAATACCTAACCCCAGTTACTCCCAGCTAAGATGAACGACCAAGCCGCACAAAGCAACGCGATTGACATCGCCCGCATCCTCAGCGAGATTGGCGATATGCTGGAGATTAAGGGCGAGTCCAGCTTCAAGACCCGCGCCTACCGTCGCGCCGCCGAGGCTCTCTACGGCCTGCCCGCCGACCTTGCCGACATCTGGCGCGAGGGGCGGCTGAAGGACATCCCCGGCGTGGGCGATGCGATTGCGGGCAAGATTGACGAGTTGATGCGAACCGGCAGCCTTGCCTTCTACGAACGCCTCAGCGCGGAGATACCCCCCGGCCTCATCGAGATGACCCGCGTGCCCGAAGTCGGCCCCCGCACCGCCCTCACCCTCTACCAGAAGCTGGGCGTGACCAGCCTGAACGAGCTAGAGCAGGCCGCCCGCGAGGGGCGGGTTCGCACTATCCCCGGCCTCGGCGCGAAGACCGAACAGCGCATCCTTGCCAACATTGACGCGCTCCGCCGCATGACCGACCGCCTGCCGATTGGCACCGTGCTGCCGATCGCGCGTGAACTAATCGCCACCCTCAAGCAGCGTGTCCCCGACATTACCCACATCGAAGCCGCCGGTAGCCTACGTCGCCGCCAGCCGACAATCGGCGATATAGACATCCTTGCCACTGCCCCTAACCCGCTCATCGTGGTGCAAGCCTTCACCGCCCTGCCCCAAGCCGCCGAGGTGATTAGCGCGGG
>JBBSEE010000984.1:0-1060 GCA_038239995.1 Chloroflexia bacterium
ACCGACAGCTACACCACCTCGGTAAGTTGCAACACCCCATCAGTGTTGGAATGGAACGGGGTTGCCACGCTGGACAGTACCAATCTCGACGCATGGGCGGTGGGTACCGGCGGTGCACTCGCCCATATCACCACCGCTGGTTGCAGCCTCAGCACAGTAGGCAGCGCGGACTTGCAGGCGATCGCGTGGGTCTCGCCCACCCTCGCGCTGGCGGTAGGCAATGGGGGGGCGATGTGGGCGTTCAATGGCAGCACATGGAGCAGCACTGGCCCGCTGGGTAGTGCCGACCTAAACGCAATCAGCTATAAAGGTGGCCGCTGGTGGGTGGCAGGCAACGCGGTCATCTACACCACTGCCAGTGACCCCACCATCCCCGCGAACTGGGGTGCAGTGGCAATCTCCGACCCCGACGACCTTGTCAGCATCTCGGCGGTAAGTGCAACTGAGGCATGGGCAGCCGGGGGTGGAAACAGCCTAAGCGGGGTGTTGTACCACATCACCAACGCATCGCTCGCCACCCGCCAGACGCTGGGGCAGGGTTATCTCAGCGTACAGATGCTCTCCCCCACCGAGGGTTGGGCGGTGAGCAACAATGCGTACCACGGCTATGCCGAAAACTGGCGAGCTACGGGGGACATTGCCCACTACAGCGGCGGGGTATGGAGCTTGGTGGTCACTAACGCCTCGCCCCTCGACGCGCTAATCTTTACCGCGAGTGGTCAGGGTTGGGCGGGGGGCAATGGCTTCCTCCATACCCCCCCCCTTTACTACAGCGATTCGATGTTGGGATACCTCGAACATTTCTATAGTGCGTGCCACGACTACTACACCGATGTGCCCGGCAACTATTTCGCCGCGCACTACATCTTCGACCTCTCCTGTCGCGGCATCGTCAATGGGGTCGGCCCCCATCTGTTCAGCCCCAACACCTCGGCCACGCGCGGCCAGTTCGCCAAGATTATCACCCTCGCGCGGGGCTGGACGCAGCTCAATCCGCCCACCCCCACCAACAGCCAAGTGCCCACCAGCAACCCCATCTAACACAACAACCAAACCCCCT
>JBBSEE010000985.1:0-1058 GCA_038239995.1 Chloroflexia bacterium
GCAAGGCAGGGTTGGCCCTGCTCATCGCGCAGGCTGCTGCCCCCCACGCTCATCAGGTGGCTCCGCCCATCCAGCCCGGTGATGCTGACCTCCACATCGGTGAACACCTCACCGCTGATTGCCCGCTGGAAGGGAAGTTGCTCTTCGCTAATCTCCCCGCCGTCAGGCTGGCGCAAGCTAACGGTAATCGGCACTTGGTAGGCAGGGTCGCTGCGGTGGGGAGCGAGGCCGATTATCCGCTTCGCGGCGGGATTACGATAAATCACCTTGCTATCCGGTTCGGTCAGCCAAACCGCGTCGGTGAGATTTTCCAAGATTGCCTGCAAGGTCTCAATGCTGGATAGCAGTGCGCCCGCCTTAGTTGGGCTGTCGCTGATGCTGGTGAGGGCGGCGACCAACTCGCCGTCGGGTATCGTTAGCGGCTCGGTTTCTGCTGCGCTCGGTCGGTCGGTTGCCTTGCTCATCTTCTTGCTCCCCGGCTTGGTCATCCCGCTACCTCAATCTGATTGCGTCACTTTAATCGGGCAATATCTGCCTCAACTTGCCAAGCCTATTGTAGAGGTTAGCCTCAGCGGTGTCAAGCAACTTACTCCCTTCCTCGGCAGTGGTGCAACCAAAGTGGGGTTTTGCGCGTATTACAAAGTTGGTAGTGTGGTAACAATCTAATCAAACAAGGAGCGTGGGGAGAATGAAGATAATTGTGGGGTTGGCGGCAGCGATATTGTTGCTGGAGTCCGCGAAGGTCACACTAGCGCAGAGCGACGTTGTGGCGCAGAGTGAGCGCACGGTCAGCTACGCGGGCACGGCGGGGGCGACGCTGGCAGGCACCCTCGTGCTGCCCGCGCATCGGCAGGGGGATAAGGTGCCCGGCGTGATTATCGTGGCGGGCAGTGGCCCTACTGACCGTGACGGCAACTCGCCACTGCTCAAGGGTATCAAGGTAGATACCTACAAGCAATTCGCCACCGCCTTGGCCGCCGAGGGTATTGCCAGCTTGCGCTACGACAAGCGCGGGATTGGTGCATCCACCGGCCTACCCATGCCCAAAGACCCGCAAC
>JBBSEE010000986.1:0-1058 GCA_038239995.1 Chloroflexia bacterium
ACACCCGCTTGCTGCGCGGCCTCGATGCCCCCCCAGCCTTCCCAACCGATACCGGCGTGGCAATGAAAGATGGCGGTGGGGTGGTCACGCAGCCAGCGGCGCAACGCATCGCGCCCCGTCGCATCATCGTAGGGGGCAGCGAGGGCCATCGTCTCTATCCCCAACGCATCTGCCCGCGCAAGGAAGCGATGACCTGCCGCGCTGGGGGGACAGATGAAGGCGAGTGTGTACTCGGCCCCCAACTCGGCGGCAAGGGTCAGCATATGTTCACCCATCCCCGATGGCTCGGTGCTGTCGGTGAATAGGCAGAGACGTGGTAGTGGGTTCATCTTGTTACCTCATCAAGCTGCGGCATGGCGGCATATTGCATCTGGCCTCAGCCTACATTCGGTCTATTTGGGCTTCGGCGGCATCAACTCTGATGCTACAGCAATAAACAGGCCATTAACTTACGAAAAAGGTGGTAATTTATCAATTTTCATCATTCCACCCTTTGCAGGATTGGCAAATCATCACTCTAGTGGTATAATCAACATAGCAGGCCGCAGCAATGATATATTCCTTTAGGAGAGGGATGCTATGTACTTGATATTGGGGAGCATAAGCGACCCCTGCTGCGTAGGGGTGGCCGCCGCCCTAGAGAACGCGGGACGGGCGGTGCAGGTGGTAGCCAACCCACTGGTCGCCCCGCTGCGTTTCGCGTGGCAGTGGGATGGGGTGAGCGCGACCAGCCAATTGGGATGGGAGGACGGCAGCACGGCGAATGAGCGCGACATCGAGGGGGTGCTGGTGCGGGTCGGCGAGTTGGCGAACGAGGGTGAGTGGCGGCCCGCCGATGCCGACTACGTCGAGCAAGAGATGCGGGCCGCGCTGTTGGGCTGGCTGTGGAGTTTGCCCAGTCCGGTGGTCAATCGCTACCCCGCCGCGATTTGGTATCGCCCCGCTGCCCCGCTCATCGTCTGGCAGCCGCTGCTACACGGTTGCGGCTTGCCCACTATCCCCACGTTGGTCAGCAACGTGCCCGCTGAGGTGCGTAAGTTTGCCGAAGATGGGGCGGT
>JBBSEE010000987.1:0-1057 GCA_038239995.1 Chloroflexia bacterium
GACTCCTGACCTCGGCAACATCCCCGCCCCCGGCCAGAGCAGCGCGACCCTGATTACCGAACTCGATGCTGCCGCCGCCAAGATGAAGATGCTGACCAGCTATCACCTTGAGACCACTTCGACCCTGAAGTCCGGCCTCTACGTCCTGCGCGGCGATGTGGATGCGATGCGGCAGAGTAGCAGTTTTGTCTATGACCAGCAGGGAACTAGCTATCAAATCACCTCGATAGGCCCCGACCAATACTATAGCGCGGACGGGGGCAAGACATGGCAGATTAGCCCCCAAGACCTGATTGGCGGAACCAAATACTACATGACCAGCTTCTGGGATGATTTGCAGAACGCCGACTACCCCGCCCTCATCGCCGCCATCCGCTACGTGGACAGCGGCAACATCCGCGGCCAGCCGGTCGGCCACCTCAGCATTGATGCCAAAGCGATATTCGGGGCGAACCAGACCAGCGTGACCGGCGCGGTGGAGTTCTGGGTGGGGGGGGGAGGGGTGTATCGGCTGAAGACTAGCGGGGTGAGCAACGGGCAGACGGTGGACTACGAGGCGGATTGGCGCAACTTCAATCTGCCGGTCATCATCACCGCGCCCACGAACGTCTTGCCCACCCTCACCCCCACCCATAGCCAAAACGCGGCCACTCCTGTCCCCGCCCTACCCACCGCTACCCCCTTGCCGCTGGGTTCGCCGCCTGCTGGCCTGTCGCCCACCGCTAGCCCCACCGCTGCGCCGCGACCGACCGCCACTCCGCCCCCCGCCGCGCCGCCCACGCATACCCCTTCCGGCGGTGCGCCGCCCACCCCCACCCCCGGCAACACCAGTGGGGATAGCAACAGCTAGAGGAGCGCATGGACACGCGACCGTTGGGCATCTTCGATAGCGGGGTGGGCGGCCTCTCGGTGACGCGGGAGATTGACCACCAACTCCCCCACGAGCGGCTCATCTACTACGCCGACAGTGGGCGATGTCCCTACGGGGTTCGCAGTGGGGAGCAAATTCGCGCCCTCAGCGTCGCCTGCGTCGGTTTCCTCATCGCGCAGGGAGCGA
>JBBSEE010000988.1:0-1054 GCA_038239995.1 Chloroflexia bacterium
CCTAACCCTCACCCCCTCAGCGTGGAGCGGGCCAAGGATTTGCTGGACGAGGGGCGGCTGGTGGTGGATGGGCGGGAGCCGCGCGACTTCGCCCCCCTGCACCTGCCCGGCGCGTTCAACATCGCCCTCAGCGACGATGCCTTTGCCCCATGGGTGGGTTGGGTTACGCCCTTCAACGCCCCGCTGCTGCTGGTGTTGGCGCGGGAGGAACACGACTGGCCCGAAGCGAACACCAGCCTGCTGCGTATCGGCTACGAGCGGGTCGAGGGCTACCTTGCGGGTGGGGCCGAGGCGTGGCAGCGGGCGGGCTTGCCGGTGCAGCGCATCGAGCAGATACCCGTGCAGCAGCTACGTGCCCGCCTCGCCGCCGACCCCAACCTGATGCTGGTGGACGTGCGCGACGACAAGGAGTGGGCGGCGGGCCACCTCCCCGAAGCGACCCACATCGAAGCGGGTAAGCTGCCTCAGCACCTCGCCGAGTTGCCGCAGCGACCGATAGTCACCCTCTGCGCCGCCGGTTTCCGCAGCAGCATCGCCGCCAGCATCCTGCAACGCGCCGGTTTCCCCACCGTCTACAGCACGCAAGGTGGAATGGACGATATTGGACATGAACATGGAGATTAAAGATTAAAGATTGAAGATTAAAGAGCAACGGAAGGGCTGGCTCATCTGCCCATGCCATCCGCATTTATCTTTAATCTTGTATCGTTGACCTTTAGTCTCTCCGAGGGAGAGAGATTATGCCATCACCACAGGAACGCGCCGCCCAGTTCGCCGAGCAGTTGGAGGCACTGGTCAACGACTTGAAGGAGGAACTGGACCGCACCAACCGCGAGTATAGCGAGATTGATATGCTCATCCGCCAGACCCAGACCGAGGTGGAGAAGCTGTCCATCCGCGAGTCTTCGATTGGCAGCCGTGTGCGCGACATGGAGATTAACCTAGAGAACTACACCCGCGAGAATATGCGGGTCATCTACAACCAAGCGCAGGAGAACCAGCTACGCCTCAGCATGATGCGGGGGCAGGTAGAGCAACTACAGGCCAAGCGCAA
>JBBSEE010000989.1:0-1041 GCA_038239995.1 Chloroflexia bacterium
AGGGGGGTGAGGATGGCGACCGGCCCGCCGAATAGGTTGGCCGAGGTGAACATCGCCAGCAAGAAGAGCAGCACCGAGTGTTGCTTGATGTAGCGGAAACCGAAGGCCGCGTCGTGCAAGGTGCGCCGCCAGTAGTCGCCGAAGCCGGTCATCTTCTCGCTAACCTCGCGCTTCTGGGGGATACGGGCGAAGAACATGGTGAGGGCGGCGACCCCGAAGCTGACCGCGTTCAACTCGACCACTAGCGGCAGGCCAATGGTGGCAACCAGCAGACCACCACTGAGCGGCCCGATGATGTTCGCCGCGCTGAACGAGGATTGCACCAGTCCATTCGCCCGCGTCAGCAGCGACTTAGGCACAAGGTTAGCGATGCTGGCCTCGAAGGACGGCTCGTGCAGGGTGGTGCAGATGGTGTCAATGAAAGCGGCGATATATATCTGCCACAACTGCAACTGGCCCGCCACTAGCAGCAGGGCAATCACGGTAATCACCCCGCCGCGCAGCACATCGGCGGTGAACATTATCCACTTGCGGCTGAGGCGGTCAATGAACCCCGCGAGTATCGGGCCGAGGGTGAGGCGGGGGATAGAGCCAATCAGCCCAAATCCCGCCAATGCCCCTGCCTTCTCGCCCACGCTAATCGGCATGGTGGAAATCCAGATGATGAGGGCAATGCCGTATATCGCATCACCCAACACCGACACTGATTGCCCCGCCCACACCAGCCAGAAAGTGCTTTGCCGCGCTAGGCTGACCTGCTCCTGCTTGGCCTCATCTGGCTCCGCTCGCTGCGCGGCGATGGCGGTTTCCAGCTTGGCGGCGTGTTCCTCAGCCCCCTCAGAGGGCGGTAGGGTAAGCAGGTCGTGACCGTTCGGCGCGGCCAGCCGCTGCCCCTCGCGCTGGGCAATCCATGCCAGTCCCGATTGCGCCTGCCGATTGTCGGGGCTGATGGCTAGCACCCTTTGCAGCGCGTGCCTCGCCTCGCTCAAGCTGCTGGTCGCGCCACTTAGCCACAACCACGCCTGCTCGTTGTTCGGCTGC
>JBBSEE010000990.1:0-1035 GCA_038239995.1 Chloroflexia bacterium
CTGGCTGTATCGCATCGGGGTCAACTTTGGTCTGAACCACCGCCGCGACCGGCAGGCCCATCCCACCACCCGCCTCAGCGAGTTGGGTCGGCGTGACGATAATGCCGATGCGGACATCGCCGACCACGCGCGTGGCCCACAGGAGTTGACCGAATTGGCCGAGCAGCAAGCGATGGTCAATGCCGCGATTGCCCAACTCTCACCCGACTATCGCGCGGTGATTGCCCTGCGCTACGGGGCCGAGCTTGAGTATGAGGCGATTGCCGAAACCCTGAACATCCCGCTGGGCACGGTTAAGACGCGGTTGCATCGGGCCAAAGAGGCGTTGCGGCGCGAACTAAGCAAGCAGTAATGGGGGCGGACCATGGATGAACACACGATGATGCGTAAGCTAATAGACAAGTATATGGACGAGGGCGGCTTGAGCGGCGACGATTGGCTGCGCCTGAAGCGTCATCTACCAACCTGCACGGCGTGCAGCGGTTACATGAGCGCGGCGCAAGGGCTGGAGCAAGCCCTCGCCTATCGCCCCCCGCTGGCCGCCCCGCTCGCCCTCGTCAATAGCGTGCTGCTAGCCCTACCCCCCACTACTGCTAGCCGTCCGCCGCGCCCGATGTGGGGCAGCGGCTTGTTGGTGGCGATGGTGGGGTTGCTCGGCCTGCTGCTCACCTTTGGGCCTGACAGCTATCTGCTGGATAACCTGCTCGGCTGGTTGGGCGACGTAAAAGGGGCGGTTGGCAACGTGGGGCAAGGGGTCAGCGATTGGGTGAACAACCCCAGCCTCGGCGCGGACAACTTTGCGGTGGAGCTATTCCAGCAGCATCAGACCGTGTTGCTCGGCCTCTGCCTCGTCACCGTTGCCTTGTTCATGGTGCTGTATCAAACCCTCAGTGCGCCGCTGCCCGCCGCAGCACGGGCGCACCGGCAAGGAGCGCGATGAGGACGGAACGACGCGGGTGGGTGTTGGTTGCGGCCCTTGCTGCGGTGGCGATATTGTTCGCCCTGCTGCTCAGTATCATTGCCCCAGAGCAGACC
>JBBSEE010000991.1:0-1032 GCA_038239995.1 Chloroflexia bacterium
TATCTACTAAGCTACAGCGGCGTTTTCATTTTTATGTGTTTAAAATCTGCGGTCAAGTGTGGTAGGGCGGCAAGGCAGTTGACAGAATCTCACATGACCTTAGCTAAGTGTCCACACTGTCCATATTATAGCAAGTAGAGGGTGAAAGTGTCAACCTGAAACTCATCCCCGCTGCCACGTGACCACATAACGGATAGTTTGCTGCGGCGGGGTGTAGACCACGAACTCGTCGTTCCACAGCCGCTGGCCGCTGATGTTGGCGAAGCGGGTGTGGCCGCCCTTGCCCAGCACGCTATCGTAGCCATGCGGTGGGGTAGCGTAGTGGCTGGCGACCGGCGCGGTGTACACCTTGCCGAGGGCGACTTCGGAGATGAACAGCATCTGGGGGATGTCGCGACGCGAGGAGTAGCAGTAGTTGGTGGATTTAGACGACTTGTTGGCGAAATAGATGCCGTTGCCGAACATCCGCCCGTGACTGGGGGTGCGGGGCACAATCAGGCCGGTGTGAAGGATGAGTAGGGTTTTGCACCATTGGACCGGAACACTGGGAGGCATGAGCAATGTTGACAAAGTTGCTTACGGTAAGCTAAGATTATATGAAGCAAGCCGCCATCTATCCCCCGACCTCGGCGGCAAGGCGAACTCGACTAGGCAGAAAGGAGCGCAAGTCAATGGTTAGCAAGCGAATTAGCGGCCTGATAATGGTGGCTGTGCTACTTGGTATGTACATCAGCAGCGGTATGCCCAACACGGCAGCGCATCAGCGGCTAGAGTTGGCGGGCCGAGCGGCGGCACAGCGCGAACTAGCGGTCTTCCCCTTCGCCTCGCCCAGCCCCACCGCCGCCTGTGGCCCGGCATGGAACGTGATTAGCACCACCAATGTGCTGACCCTCACCAATCAGTTCCGCGATGTGGCGGTATCCGCCCCCGACGATGTGTGGGCGGTCGGCTACTACGAGGGGGTGAACTATATCCCTCGTTCCCTGACTGAACATTGGGACGGCTATAGCTGGAGCGCGGTGGCGGCGGCGA
>JBBSEE010000992.1:0-1029 GCA_038239995.1 Chloroflexia bacterium
ATCTGGAAGGTGCGCGAGGATTGCGAACGCTACGGGATGCCGCTGATTGTGTGGAGCTACCCGCGCGGCGATGCGGTCAAGGGCAAGGGGGGGATTGACACCTTGTACGCGATTGACTACGCGGCCCGCGCCGCCCTCGAAGTGGGGGCCGATGTCATCAAAGTCAATGTGCCCCAATTCTCCTACAACATGGAGGACGCAAAAGAGGCCGATGCCTTCAGCAAGATGCCCAAGGAGTATCAGGCGTTGAAAGAAGACTACGGCAGCGCGATTGCCCGCGTGGTTCGCAGCGCGGGGCGGGGGCTGGTGCTGTTCAGCGGCGGCTCCAAGGTCAGCGATGCCGACCTATTGCAGAAGGCCACCGAGGCAATGTCCAATGGCGCGACCGGCCTCATCTTCGGGCGCAACATCTGGCAGCGAGCCTACGACCAAGCCATCGGTATCAGCCAGCAAATCAAGAACATCATGCTGCAACACGGTTTCACGCAGGAGTAGGCGAGATTAAAGACTAAAGATGAAAGATTAAAGGGAGGGCCTACCTTAAAAGTAGGCCCTATCGCTTTTTATTCGTTATCTTTAACCTTCTAAACCAACACTGATACCACTCCGTTGTCCAACTTGACCTGTAGGGGGGTAAGCGGGGCGGGGGGCGGGCCGCTCTTGACCGTGCCGTCCTTGTTGTAGACCCCACCGTGACAGGGGCAGTTGAAGGTGTCCTGTGCCTCCACCCACTGCACGTTGCAACCGTTGTGGGTGCAGATGCTGCTCAGGGCGACGGGGTGGGCAGCGGTGTATTCGATGAAGATGGGGATGGTCGCGCCGCCGGAGGTACGCACCTTGACGCTGACCACCTTGCCGTCGGGGAAGTCGCTCACCTTGCCCACCGCGACATAGCGAGGCGGCGGGGGTGGGTCGCCACAGGCGGCCAGCAGGCTAGCGGCCACCACCAGCGTTCCGCCCGCCAACCCTACCCTCGCGCTCAGGGTGATGAACTCACGGCGGTTGATTGCCGCGTTATCGATAGCATTG
>JBBSEE010000993.1:0-1029 GCA_038239995.1 Chloroflexia bacterium
CACGCCCGCATCGCCGATGAGGGGCGCAAGTTCGTGGCGGTAGCGTTGGGGGTGGGCACGACGGTCAGCGCGGTGGCCCTCAGCGGCGATACCTTCGTAGCCGCGCTTACCCTGCTGGCGGTCAGCGGGGCGGTGGCGGTGGGGCTGGTGGACGAGCCGCTGCGCCCCGCCAATAGCGGGTTGCCGCCGCTGCCACCTTTCGCCGCCGCGTTGCGCTATCTCAGTCTCGCGGTGTTTGCCGCGGTCGCGCTTGGCTTCGGCCTCATCCTGCTGGAACAGTACACCAACAACCCCGACCAGACCGGGCTGCTGAAGGTGACGTTCGCCTTCATCGTGGTCGGCCTCGCCCTACGCTTGGGGGCGGTGCCCTTCCACCTGTGGCTGCCCGCGTTGGTAGACCCGGCGCGGGGTAGCGGGCTGATTGGCTTGCTCACTGTGGGCGCACTGGGCGCGGCGACAGTTTTGTTCGCCGCGCATATCCTCGTCGCCCATCCCGCCCTGCTGCTCCAGAACGAGTTTGGCCGCACCACTGCTAGTGCAATTAGCCTCGGCTCCGCGCTGCTAGGGGGGCTACTCGCCCTCGGACAGGGCGAACGTCGTCGCCGCTGCCTCGCCTATCTGTTCATCGCCGATGCCGGGCTGGTGCTGTTCGGCCTCGTCAGTGGCACTGCGCTGGGCCTCAGTGCCGCGCTGGTGATGGCATTGGGCTACAGTCTGGCCGCCCCGCTACTACTCATCTCCCTCAACTTGATGACCGCGGGCGGCCACATCATCGCCCGCGCGGGCCTGCTGCTGGGGGGGATGACCCTGATTGGCCTCGTCCCCACCCTCGGCTTCCCCGCCCGCTGGCTGCTATACGCCGCCGCCGCGCAAATGGGGTGGGGCTGGCTGTTGGCCGCGCTGGCGGTGGTGCTGCTGATGCTGGCGGCGGCGGTGCGTAGCTTCGGCCCGCTGCTCGCTGCCCCGGCTACGGCTACCATCTCGCCCGACCGCCTGCTGCTCATCGCCCTGCTGCTGCTCGCCGCCATA
>JBBSEE010000994.1:0-1025 GCA_038239995.1 Chloroflexia bacterium
ACCCTCATCCAGATGACCATCCTTGCCCCCAGCAACATCGGCATTCGCACCCGCCTCAGCGACAACTACCTGAAGCGCGGGCTGATTGACCAAGGTTTGGCCGAGCTTGACACCCTCGCCGAGTTGCAGCAGAAGAACGGAATGCTCAAGGACGCGGTGCGCTCCTTGCAGCAGGCGGCGGAGATATACTGGATGATGGCGAAGCACAAACAGGCCTTCGAGCTATATGACCGTATCCTGCGTATCTCCCCTAGCGATGTGGAGGCCCGCCAGCAGCTAATCAACCTGCACATCCAGACCGGCCACATGGCCGACGCGGTCAAGGAGCAGAAGGCGATTGCCCGTATCTGTATGCAGTCAGGCAAGGTCAAGGAGGCCGAGGCCGCCCTGCACCAAGTCATCGCCCTCGCCCCCGACGATACCGAGGCGTACTATGCGCTGGGCAAGGTGCTGGCGGTACAGCAGGAGTATGGTCAGGCGGCCAAGCTGTATACCCGCCTCGTCCGCCTCAACCCCAACGACTCTAGGGCCACGATTTTGCAAGCGGAGATGCAGCGCAAGGCGGCGGAGAAGAAGGCCGCCATCCCACCCCCGCCCCCCGCTGCGCCCCCGCCCGCTGCGACCGACGAGGCGGCTAGCGCACCTCGCGCCGAGGCTCCCGCCCCCACCGCGCCAATCAGCGATAATGGCAGCCACCCCGCCCCCAGCGATGAGCCGGGTGAGGCCACGGCGACCCCTGCCGCGATGCTAGAGGATAATCGCGCGGCGGATGCCGACCCCCCCGATAACACCAACCTCGACCTCCCCGACGACAGTGGCATGGCGGGCCTGCCGCTGGCCGAGGCGCATACCGATGACCACGCTAGGGGGTGAGCAGCTTGGACGGGCAGCTATCTTGGGTCTTCTCCGAGTTCAGCAAAAATCCGATACTCGCCCTACTCGATATTGCGCTGGTTGCCCTGATTTTCTTCTGGCTGCTTACCATCATTCAGAGTACCCGCGCGATTCAGTTGGTGCGCGGCGTG
>JBBSEE010000995.1:0-1024 GCA_038239995.1 Chloroflexia bacterium
CCCTCTCTCTTCCTTTGGCCGATCGCTATTTCGGCGATGCTGCTGGGCACAGTTACAGGGCTAGTAGCGGCTGGTGGCTGTCTTGTCCTTGTCATCATTGACTTTGTGCTTGAGTCAAACAAGGCTTATATCCCCGCGTTGCAGGGTGATTTCGCTGCAGTGCTTGGTACCTTTACGGTTGGGCTAGCACTGTTGCTTGTGGTGATAGTTTCGGTGGTTGCGGGAGGCAACATCCGTCGCGCCCTGAAGGAGAGCGAGGAGAAGGCTAGACAGTTGGCGATTAGCAACGCGCGGTTGGCCGAACAGTTTGCCCTCGCCCGCGCCGCTAACCAAGAGGCTAATACACTGGCAACCGGCCTATCCGATATTAGCGGCAAGCAGCAGCAAGCGGCCAGCAACACTGCCTCAGCAATTAGCGAAGTGACCGCCCAAGCCTCCGAATTGGCCGCGGCTGCCGGGCAAATCGCTAACTCTGCCCGCCAAGTGCGCGGCATCAGCGAACATACCAAGGAGCTAGCCGACGAGGTCAACCAACGGCTGGGGGCGGATAGCGAGCAACTCAATCTTGCGGTGCGGTCCGCGGAGCAGATGCAGACTGCTGCCAGCCAAGTGAGCGACAAAGCGCGGCAGATGACCCAAGTCCTCAAGCTGATTACCGATATTGCCGACGAAACCCACCTGCTCTCGCTCAACGCCACCATCGAGGCATCGGGGGCGGGCGAACACGGGCGGCGGTTCGGGGTAGTCGCGGGTGAGGTGGGCAACCTTGCCAAGAAGGTAGCCGACTCGGTGGAGCAGGTCAGTGCCATCGTCAAGAGTGTGCAGAACACCGTGCAGGTGATGCTCAAGGCGGCCAGCGAGGCGGTTGACTATATCAGGCGCGGCCAGACTGCAATTGCCGCCACCACATTGCAAATAAGTCAGGTCAGCGATGCAACCGGCGATGTCGCCCGCGAGGGGTTCATGATTGTCTCATCCACCGAGCAGCAAGGTAACGCTACTACGCTTATAGCCAGCGCGATGC
>JBBSEE010000996.1:0-1021 GCA_038239995.1 Chloroflexia bacterium
GCCGCGCTCACCTTCACGGGGGCGGGGCGGTCGAGGCTGAAGCTGCCGAACATCAACTCGCCGTCGTGGTGGATTAGGTTGTCGAACTTAATCGCGCTGTCGGTCACGGTCTTTCCCCTGTTCTGTCGCTTCATGCACCCACCCCAGCCCCTCCCGCGTGGGAGGGGGGTTTACTCCTCCCCTTTTGGGGGGGAGGGAGTTACTTGGTAGCAGTGGTAGGGGCGGTGTTGGCAAGGCCAGCCAATGCCTTCTCGATGGCGGTGCGCTCCTCCGGCTTCATCGCGCGGAACGCGCCGCCATCGTTGATGTAGGCGGTCTGCGCCCCCTTAGCGGTAATCAGCAGGTCGGGCTTGGCATCGCCGTTGATGTCCGCCACCTTGAGGTTGACGGGGGTCTTGTCTTCGCCCGCGCCGAACAGGTAAGGGCCAGTAATGACCATCGCTTTGGAGGCATCGCCGCCGGGGAACTCGACTACCACAATCTGGCCGTGTAGGTTGATGGCGGTGAAGTGGGTGGGGTTGCCGTCGGTTTCGCCGTGGCCGACATAGGCCTCGGTATGGGTGGTGCGGGTTTCGCCATAGCTCATGTCGTCCAACTTGTTGCCCACGAAGGCGGCGGCAGTGCTGACCGCCAGATACGCGACCAACAGAGCGACCGCGCCGAGGGCAATGAAGGCGAGTGGCTTGGCTTGGCCGAGGGTCTCGCTGCTGCGGCTGAGGCGGCTCATCAGGCTCTGGCCGGGGGCGCGAGTGGGCGCAACGACCGGGGCAGTGCGGAGCGGCCCGCTCTGGTTGGGGCGGAGGGGACGGGGCGCGGGGGCGACCGGGCGGGCGATACTGCTGGTCGGCTCGTCATATTCCTCGTCCAGCATATTCAGGCTATTGTTCACCATCTGACCCCAGCCCCGCGACGCGCTGCGGTTAGGGCGGTCCTCTTGGGGCTGATAAGCGCGTTGTGCTTGTGGCATCCTCTTACCTCCTCTTAGGTGGCTGACCGCGCGGGCCAGCGTTCGATTAGAACA
>JBBSEE010000997.1:0-1014 GCA_038239995.1 Chloroflexia bacterium
CGCCGACCTGCCCAGCTTTGCCGCCGCCATTGCCCGCCTCGAAGCCGACCCCTCTCTCCGTGCCCGCCTCGGCCCAGCCGCGCAGCAGCACGCCCGCGCTACCTTCAGCACTGAGGCGGTCATCCCCCAAGTGGAGCAGGTCTACCGTGAGGCAATATCAGAAGGTAGAAGGTAGAAGGTAGAATGGCTGTTATCGATAACTCAAACCTCATCCGCATCGCGCACCTCGCGCGGGCGATTTACCCCGACCATGGCGCGGGTGGGCTGGAGCAGCACGTGTTCCAGCTAACCCGCCATCTGCTGCGGCTGGGGGTGAACGTGGAGATGTTCACCCAGCGGGGGGCGGATGAGGCGGCGCGACTTCTGGCCGAGGACGCAGCGACCGGCGGGGCAGAGATTAACTGGCACTTCATCCCCTATACTAGGCTGCCCCTACGCCGCAACTCGATTGCCGACCGCCTCAGCAACTATCCCCTTTTCGTCAATCGCATGGGCAAAGAGGCGGCCAAGCTGGCCTCGCGCGGCGGGGTGGACATCGCCCACGCGCATGGGCTGTGCGCCTACGGCTATGCGCGAGCCAAGGGCCACGCCCCGATGCTGATGAACCCGCATGGGCTGGAGGACTTCAAAGTGACTGACCGCCGCAAGTGGCTAGCCTACGCCCCCTTCCGCCGAATGTATCGGCAAGGGGCGCAAGCGGCGCAGCGGGTCGCCTACACCGATGCTGCCTTGCGCGATGAGGTGCGCGACTACCTGAAGCTGCCCGCCGCGCGGCTGGTGCTGCTGCCCAATGCGGTAGATGCGGAGGCGGCCACGCGGGAGGTAAGTGATGCACGGAAGGCGGAGCTACGCACGCGGCTGCAACTAGAGAGCAGCCCGCTCGTGATGCTCAGTGTGGGGCGGGCGGAGCGGAACAAGGGCTTCGATGTGCTGCTTCGCGCGTTGGGCCAGATACGGCATCGCTTGCCGCGCGGCTGGCGGTGGTTGCACGTGGGCAGCGGGGGGGAGATTGCC
>JBBSEE010000998.1:0-1013 GCA_038239995.1 Chloroflexia bacterium
ACCCAGCGCTGACCCCACTCGCACGCAACAACAATCTCTGACGATGACTACCATTACGCGCACCCAGACCACTTTGACACATACGGGCCGCCTGACCCCCACCGACCAGCCGTAGCCCTAGCACGCCCCTTGTTAACATTCCCTTAACCATACTTTAACGTCGGCTTAAACTAAGGGGCGGGCGGCGTTAAACATTTGTTAAACATGGGGTGGTAAGATTGCTGCGAACCGTACTTTGTACCGATGCGGCACGGCATTCGCGTTTTACTGGGCGTAAGCGCGTCGCGCTGCTAGATAATATGAGGAGGAAACCCTGAATACCATGAACTTTGGCAAACAAACGGCTCGATATATGAGCGTCATTGCCCTACTTATCGTCGCCTTTGCCCTCGCGGCCTGCGGCGGCGACAATCCCACCGCCACTCCCTCGGCGGCCAACACCCCCGCCACCAGCAACACCAACCCCGTAACCTCGACCAATTCCACCACTGCCACCAATTCGACTACCTCCACCACCGCGACTGGTAGCGGCAACACCGGCGGAGCCAACACCCTGACCGCGGGCGGCGCGACCTTTCCCGACCCGCTCTACCAGAAGTGGTTCGCCGACTACAAGACTAAGAACGGCGTGACCGTCAACTACCAAGCGAAGGGTAGTGGCTTCGGCATCCAGAACCTGCAAAATCAGACCATTGACTTCGGCGGCACCGACGCGCCGATGTCCGATGCGGAACTCGCCGCCGCTAAGGGCGGGCCGGTCATCCACATCCCCACCTGCCTTGGCGCAGTGGTAGTCACCTACAACATCCCCGGCTACACTGGCAAGCTGAAGTTGAGCGGCGACACCCTCGCCAAGATTTATCTCGGCACGATTAAGGACTGGAGCGATGCGGCGATTACTGCTGCCAACGGCGGCACCGCGCTTCCCGCTGGCGCAATCCAGGTGGTTCACCGCAGTGACAGCAGCGGCACCAGCTTCCAGTTTACCACCTACCTCGCCAACGTCAACGCCG
>JBBSEE010000999.1:0-1012 GCA_038239995.1 Chloroflexia bacterium
GGTGAATGAGGTGATGAGGTCGTTGCGGCTGAAGGCGGTGCGAGGCAGGTTGGCGGGGTCAACATCGTAGGGGCAGAGGTAGCTACCGATGTCGCGCCCGCCCACCCGCTGCAAGCCATGCCCGGAGAAGAACACGAAGGTGGTAGTGTCCGCGGTGGTCTGCTTGGCTAGCCACGTCAGCCCATTGTCAACCTTCTGCGCGGTGGCATCACCATTGGTGAGTAGACGCAGATGGTCGCGGTTAAGCCCCCCGCGGGCGGGGTCGGTCAGCAGGATGCTAATATCGTTGGCATCGTTGACCGTGTTGGCGATAGTGGGCAGGTTGGGGTAGTTGCCCACCCCGATGACCAGCGCGTATGAGTTGGCAGCCAGTTGGTTGTCCATGCGATGCTCCTGAGTCTGGAAGGTAGAAGGAAGAATCTAGAATGTTTGGGTGGAGGCGTTGGTTACATATCCATGTAAATAGGTATGAGCATATGGTGCATTCCCTGTTTATCTCCGACATGAGATGGGGGTTAATGTAGCTCATTGACCCGCAGGCGCACGCCGGGGTCGCCGAGGAAGATGAGGGCGCGGGCATCATTGCGGTCGGTCCACTTGCCGCCCAACGCCTTGTCGTCCACCGGCTGGTTGCTGAGACGCTTGCTCATCAGGTCGGTCACTTCGGCGGTGTAGGTGGCGTTGCGGTCATTGAAGGTGTTCAGCGCGTAGCCGAGCGGGTAGCCCTTGAGGATGCGCTGCACCGCGCGATTGAACGCCTCGATGTCGGCGACTAGGTTGCCGCTGGCACTATCCTTATGCACGAAGCTGTGCGCCCATGTCTGCTCGATGTGGCCGAAGAAGCCGAGGATTCCGTTGGGGCGGGCCATCAACTTCTTGGGCAGGGCGGCGACGAAATCGGCATCAGCTATTGGGTTGGTCGCCCCCGCATCGTCCTGTTGGCTGCCCCATAGCCGCTTGTAGTAGCTCATTCGCGGCGTACCCGCCCCGAAGCAGGCGAAGGCCAGCACCA
>JBBSEE010001000.1:0-1011 GCA_038239995.1 Chloroflexia bacterium
GATGCAGCACCTCGCCACCCAGCAGGTGGAGATGGAGCGGCGGGTTGGCAGCGTGGAGGGCAAGCAAGAGGCGATGACAACCTACGTGCGCGACTTCATCCAAGACACCCACCGCCGCCTGCACGACTCCGAGCAGCGGCTCACCAGCCTCGAAATGCGACTCGACCCCGCCTCTGCCCTCACCGACGCACAGGCTGCCGAGGTGGCCCTTGCGGTCAAGAACGTGGGCAACGCATTGGAGCAGCGTGGCACCAGCGGCGGCTACGCTAAGGTCTACTCTGAAATGTACCGCCGCTATCGGGTCAGTTCCTACAAGAACCTGCCCCGTCACAAATATGACGAAGTGTTGCGCTGGCTAGGCCGCTGGTATGATGAGATTACCACCAACCCGCCCGCGCCCAAGGACTGAAGATAATGGCTATCGGCAAGCGAACCGAGCAAGACGAACCGAGCGCAGTGGTAGATGTCGGCTGGATGGCCGAGCAGTTCGCGCAAGCGGGCGATACCCTGCTGGCCGCGCACTGGTATGGTCGCGCCGCGCAGCAGGCCCAAGCCGCCTATGAAGTAGCGGCGGCGATTGGCTACTACCAACGCGCCCTCAGCCTGCTGCCCACTGCCGACGATTATGCCGCGCGGCGGGTGGATTTGCAGCAGGGGCTGGCGGAGATATTGTTCGCCCAATCGCGGCTGGATGAGGCCGCCGCTGCCTATGGCGCGATGTTCGCCGCCGCACACGCTAGTGGCGACCGCCAAGACCAAGCCCATGCCCTCAACGGCCTTGCCCTTGTGCAGAGCGAGCAGGGCGATTACCCTGCCACCCTCGATAACGCCCAGCAAGCCGAGGAGATTGCCCGCGCCGCCGGGGCGCAGTACGAAGTCGCCGCCGCCCTGCAACGGCAGGGGCTGGCCGCGTTGGGGCAGGGCGATGCGAATACCGCCCTATCGCGCGGCGAACAGGCCCTCGCCTTCAACCTCACCGTGGAGGCGTGGCCCGAAGCTGGCCGCGACCTA
>JBBSEE010001001.1:0-1007 GCA_038239995.1 Chloroflexia bacterium
ACCCCGCTCACCACCACCGCGAACTGGGCGGTGCTGGGCATGGACGTAATCAGCAGCACTGGCTGGGCAGTGGGGCAGCATGGCACGATTTGGCAATATGGCGGGGGCACGTGGACACCGACTACCTATACCCCCACCAACGGGGTGTGGCTCTATGCGGTTAGTGCCGACGCGCCCAACGATGCGTGGGCGGTGGGGCAGGATGGCGTGACCGCGCACTGGAACGGCAGCGGCTGGGCGCAAGTGGATGGGCCGGGGGGACAGAGCCTGCGGGCGGTGAAGATGCTGGCCGCCAACGACGGCTGGGCCGTGGGCGACGCGGGCACTATTCGCCACTACGACGGCAGCGCGTGGACACTCTACACCAGCACCAACACCGACCCACTCTACGCCCTCGATTTCGTCAGCCCCAGCGAGGGCTGGGCGGCGGGAGTGGGTTTCCTGCTCCAATACCTGAACGGCACGTGGACCAAAGTGGACGCGCCAAACATGGGCCAAATCAACAGCCTCGACATGACCTCGAACCATGCGGGTCTGGCGGTGGGCGGGGGCAACTTTGGGATATTCCTCCGCTACGGGGTGGGCGAATGCCTCAACCCCTTTGTGGACCTCGGTGGCAATATCTTCTACGGTTACATCCACGCCCTCAACTGTGCGGGGGCGGTGGGCGGCACCGACGCAAGCCACTACAGCCCCAGCCAACCGGCTAGCCGCGCTCAGTTCAGCCGCATGGTGACGATAGGTTTCGGCCTCACCCTCATCAGCCCGCCCACCCCCAGCTTCACCGACGTGCCAATCGGCTATTTCGCCTACAGCTACATCGAAACCGCCAAGGCGGCGGGGATTGTGGGCGGCTACAATCCTACCCAGTGCAGCGATGCAGGGGCGGTCTACCCTTGTTTCCTGCCCAACAAGTTGATAACTCGCGCCGAGCTAACTAAGCTGGTGGTCATCGCTGCGCACTATCCGCTGCTCAGTCCGCCTAGCCCCACCTTCCTCGATGTGCC